>NZ_JBPFDQ010000033.1:0-54002 GCF_059415045.1 Ferdinandcohnia sp. SAFN-114
ATCAAATTAATGAAAAAGTGTTAAATTTAATATGGATAGGTGTTTTATATATGTCTCATTTGGCTAGGTCAGTTCAAGCCATGGCCATCCTTTTTATTTCTTTTTCAGATCTTTCGTTTCTTCGTCATATTCCTCTGCAAACTCAGTTTGATAGCTTGGTCTAAAATGCGTTCTTGTCACATGTTTCTCTTCATTAAGAACCTTATTTTGCATATATGCATGGAAGAGTACTTCACTTATAGCAATAACACCAGCCGCAACAAGAGAGGCTGTGATTAACCCTGATGTATTATCCATGAACATGTAGCTCAATATCCAAATTGCAAAGAAAGATAAGCCAAAATCAGCAATAGTAGCAACGGTATTACCCGCTCTCGGCAGTGTAAATAAATCTCCAACGACGTATGCGAGCCCCGTTACAAGTATACTCATGAGTAGAATTTCTCCAAAGGAAGCACCTCTAAATATTCCAAAAAGGGACAAGAGTACAATGGATATTACGATAAACTTGATTCCTAAAGCCTTAAAGTGCCTCATGAATGAACATCACCCTTAATTCTTATTTAGGTTTATCATTTGATGATGCCCTATAGAATATAAAAGGTAATTTTTGGATTTAGATAACCTGATTCTCTAATTGACTATGATAGAGGTTATGATAATACCCTTTTTGCTCTAAAAGGGAGAGATGATCCCCTTTTTCGATGATTTCTCCGTCTCTCAAAACAATAATTTGGTCTGCTCTTTCAATCGTATTTAAGCGGTGGGCAATGATGAAGCTTGTCTTCCCCTTCATTAATCGTTGTAGTGCTTCTTGGATTTTCATTTCTGTGACAGTATCAATGCTACTTGTTGCTTCATCTAGGATAAGAATGGACGGGCTTGCAAGAATGGCTCTTGCGATTGATAGTAGCTGCTTCTGTCCCTGACTAATGCCACTACCATCTTGGTTTAAAATCGTATGATACTGTTTCGGAAGTTTCATGATAAACGAGTGTGCATTTGCCAATTTTGCAGCTTCTATTACATCTTCGTTCGTTGCATCTAGTTTCCCATAACGAATATTATCCAATATAGAGGCTTGGAACAGATAAACATCCTGAAGCACAAAGCCCATATTTTGACGAAGGCTTTCCCTTGTCATGGACGAGGTATTAACTCCATCAATTTTTATAGAGCCTTCGTCCGGTTCGTAAAATCTGGAAAGTAAATTAATAATCGTTGTTTTCCCAGCACCCGTTGGGCCAACAAAGGCAACTGATTCTCCTACCTTTACTTCAAATGATACATCTTTAATTGTATTGCCACCCTTGTCATAGGCAAAAGAAACATGGTTGAATTCGACCTTACCATCAATTTTATGCATTTTTTTCGCATTGGTTTCGTCCTTAGCCTCTACTTCTTCATCTAAAATATCAAATACACGTTCAGCGCCTGCAATAGCGGATAGTAATGTATTGAATTGATTGGCTAAGTCATTCAGTGGACGAGTGAATTGTCTCGAATACTCTGCAAAAATGACAATCGTTCCGATGGTGATATGTCCATTTAAAGCAAGTATCCCACCAATCCCTGCAATGATTGCAAAGCTTAGATTATTTAATACGTTCATAAGTTTCGGGATAAAACCAGAATAAGCTTGTGCATAATAGCCTGCTTTCTTTAGCTTTTCACCCTTTTCTAAAAATTCATTGATCACTTTTTCCTCTTGTGAAAAAGTTTTTACAATTCTTTGACCAGAAATCGTTTCTTCGATATAACCGTTCAGTTCTCCCAAATAACGTTGCTGTTCCTTAAATAGCTTCCCTGTTCGTTTTGTAATCCACTTAATCCCGATGAACATGATAGGGATGATTATCATCGTAATCAGAGTTAACAGAGGGCTTAGCCAGACCATTATCGCTATAGTACCAACCAATGTAAGTAAACTTGAAAAAATTTGAATGACTGACGTATTCAAAGTTGAGCTTACATTTTCAATGTCATTTGTAATTCGGCTCATCAGTTCCCCATGTTGGCGTTTATCAAAAAAGTAAATGGGTAACCGATGTAACTGCTCGAAAAGCTCAGTTCTCATAGAAAAGACTGTATTTTGAGCAATCCCTACCATCCAATAGTTTTGATACCACAGAGAAATGGAATGAAGAATATACACAATTCCTAAACTAAGAAGTACAATGAGGATTCCATTATTGTCTTTTGTTACGATATATTCGTCAATTCCTTTACCTAACAAGTACGGACCAAGGAGACCAAGCCCTGAACTCACGACTACCATAGCTAAGACAGCGATTAATAATTTATTATTGACCGCCAAATAGGACCAAATTCTTTTGACAGTACCCATTCTGTCCTTAGCCTGTTGTGGCTTACTCCCATCATTTTGTTTAAGGCGATTAATTCGCGTTGACATGGGCTTGTCCCCCCTTTCCGAACTGTGTTTCAAAGACTTTTTGATAAAAAGCTGAGGTTTGTAAAAGCTCTTCATGGTTTCCGGAGGCAAGTAATCTTCCATCTTCCAGCAGTAAAATCGTATCAGTTTCCATGGCAGTGTAAATCTTGGAAGTAATGATCAATGTTGTACAGGTGTATTCTTTCAATGCCGTTAATAATTGGGCTTCTGTTCTTAAATCTAATGCACTTGTACTATCGTCCAATAGCAGAATTTTAGGGTTGCGAACAAGTGCTCTCGCAATTGATATACGCTGTTTTTGTCCTCCAGATAAGTTAACTCCTTTTTGACCAATGATGGTATCGTATTGTAATGGAAGCTTTTCAATCGTTTCATGAATTTGGGCCACCTTTGCTGCTTCTATGATTTCTTCCATCGTCGCATCCTGTTTACCCCAGCGTATATTCTCTTTGATCGTTCCCGTGAACAACAATGCCTCTTGAGGAACATAGCCAATTTGTTTTCTCAATTCATCAAGTTTTCGATTCTTCACATCTATCCCGTCAATCTCAACACTTCCATGAATCACATCATATAATCGTGGAATTAATTGAAATAAGGATGTCTTACCTGAACCGGTTGCACCAAGGATTGAGACTATTTCACCTGGCTTAATTAAGAAAGAAATATCATGTAAAACCTTCACGCTTGTTCCAGGATACTTGAAATCAACATGAGAAAATTGAATGCTACCTTCCGGATATTTCATACTTTTAACATTCTTTGTTGACTCTATTAAGTCAACTTCAGTATCTAATACATCAATGACACGTTCAGATGAAGCTTTTGCTCTTGAAAAATGCATGATAATCCATGAAAATACACCAAGTGCACCGGTAATCCTTGTCGTATAATTGATGACTGCAACAACTTCCCCAACTTGAACATTCCCTTTACTCACATCTATACTTCCAAACCATAGAATCGCAATGATGCTGCCATTCATCAAGAGCAAAAGTACCGGCATTGTCAATTCAATAAGGCGAAGCGATGTTATCGTTTTTTTCTTTAAGTCTTCATTGGCATGTATGAAACGGAATGTTTCATGTTTCCATCGCACAAACGCTTTGATAAGTCGCATCCCCGATAGGTTTTCCCTCATCACTTCATTGACTGTATCTAGTTTTTGTTGAACAGATTGAAATAGCCTTCTTGCTTTTGTCATTACAAAAATAAGAAATAATATTAAAAAAGGGATTGTTAATATTAGCATCATCGATAGCTTGGCATTTACGAGGAATGCCATAACCATTCCAAAAATGATGAGCATCGGTGCCCGAATGGCGATTCGAAGACTCATAAATACGGTATTTTGTAACTGGGTGACATCATTGGTCATTCTCGTAATTAATGTTGCTGTATCAAATTTTTGAAGATTTGCAAAAGAGAAGGATTGAATTTTCCCAAACAATTCTTTTCGAATGTCAAAAGCAAAACTTTGACTGGCATGTGATGCAAAAAAGGAATTTGTAATACCGGATAAAAACGCAAGAAGCGAGATACCGACCATAATTCCTCCCCACTTCATTACAACAGAAAGATCATTTTGTAGTATACCATCATCAATCACTTTTGCGATTAAAAGCGGTTGCAAGAGTTCCACCGTGAGTTCAACAAAAGTCAAAACAAGAGCAACCGAAATGGCTAGTCGATAGGGTTTTAAATACGAAAAAATTCTAAACATAAGGGCCTCCAAAATGTATACCAACAAATTATTTCAAATTCCGAATTATTTTAATCATACAATAAAATCATATATTATTATAGAAAAAAACACCAAAAGCATCCGCTTTTGATGTTTCAATGATTTTCTAGTTTGTGAGAATATAATTTATTGCTGACCAAAAAGCTAATAATCGTTGCAAGAGTAACTGAAATTAACATATAGAGTATCAAATGATGCATTCCTTTTCCCACATCAACCTGACTTGTAATAAGCATTCCCATAATACTTGCCCCAAAGGTGGTTCCAATGTTTCTTGCAAAGAATTGAAGACTTGTTGACATTCCCTTTTGATGAGCTTCTGCTAATTCTTGTGATCCAATTGTCCCGATTGTAACGACTATTCCGAATGCGAAACCTTGAATCGTTAAAATCATGAAAATATACCAGAAACTTGTGTCTTTATTCATGAAAAATGCAAGAACTGCGGATAATATGAGCAGGCCGTTTCCTAGAAAGATTGTTTTTCGATATCCATATTTTAAGATTAGGTTTCCTGCCGGAACAGATGCAAGCATCCAGGCAACACTCATTCCGAATAGTACGAGTCCACTAACTGTTATTGAAATCCCTTGAACTTCCTGCATAAACAATGGAACATAGTTAGAAAACGCAAAAATACTTAAAAAGATTAAAAAACCATTAATATTCAACCAAGAAATGTTCTTATTCTTTAATATTTCAATTGGGATGAAGCGTTTATCTGATTTTTTCTCGGCGTATATAAATGCAATTAAAAAGAGGATCCCAATTATATTGTAGATTACAAGATTTTCAGTTGTAATGGTGTTCATTAAAAATGCCAGCATACTTCCAGTAAAAAGAAATGCGCTAAGATAATTAAGCGGATTTTTATCCTTAGTAATGTTTTCTTTGTAAGGAATTAAACATAAAAGGACAATGATTCCAATTGGAATATTAATAAAAAATATCCAACGCCATGAAAGTGTCTCTACAAAATAGCCCCCGACAAGCGGTGCGATGACAGCAGCAACTCCCCACATAGCTGAGAAGAACCCTTGAATTTTTCCGCGTTTTTCAATCGAATAAAGGTCACCGGCAATGATCATGGTTAGTGGTGATACTCCACCAGCACCTAAGCCCTGGATTCCACGGTACACGATTAGTTCTACCATCGAATCTGCTAATCCACAAAGTAATGAACCGATTGTAAATAGAATGATAGAAATACTAAATATTTTTTTCCTTCCATAAATATCGGCGAGTTTCCCGAATATTGGTAAGGAAACAGTAGAAAATAAAACATAGATGGCAAACATCCACCCATAAAACTTATATCCACCTAGTGTTTCTGCAATTGTAGGGGCAGTTGTTTGGAGGATTGTCGTATCCATAGCACTGATAAGCATCGCAAGTACAATACTTACTAACACAAATGGTCTAGATTTCATAATGTCTTCCCCTTTTTTACTTTGAATTACTCCATTATACTACAAAAATTGGAAAAAATAAGTTATATGTTTTTCAAAAATATTCTTTACAAACAAGATTTTATAATTAAAATGAGGTTATTTAATGATTCGCATTCTCGCAATTAGTCATCAAAATGAACGTTTAACTGATATCTCGATTACAGAAATAAAGGATATAGATTGTAAATGGTATTGGATTGATTTTAACAGACCAACAGAATCGGAAATTGAAGAATTGTCAAAAACACTTCAATTTCACCCACTGGCTATAGAAGACTGCATCCATGTGTTGCAACGACCTAAATTAGATTTTTACGAAAAAAATACCTTCTTTGTTTCTCACAGTCTTCATCGATTAACACTAGAAAAAGAAGAAATCAATATGTTTCTAGGCGAAGAATATATAGTGACCTTTCATTTATCAGAATTAGGTGAAATAAATGATGTGTGGAATCGATTAATGGTTACTGAAATGATTGAGAATTGGGACCCCTCTCTCGTGTTGTATCATATCATTGATAAGCTGGTTGATAATTATTTTCCTATTGTGTATCAACTTGAAGATACCTTAAATCATATTGAGGATAATTCAAATGAAAAATCGATGGAAGAGCTACTAGATGAACTTTTTGATACGCGTCATAATTTACTTACCTTACGTCATACGGTGATACCAATGAGGGATTTGGTATATCGAATTATCAACTCGCATCGACTTGACTTATTGCAGCATCGAATTGAGTATTTTCATGATATCCATGATCACCTGTTACGTCTAACTGAAAAAATTGATGCGAGCCGAGAGCTTACTGCGGATATACGAGATAGCTATTTGTCATTGAATTCCCATCAAACCAATAAAGTGATGCGCATTTTAACGGTTATAACGACAATTTTCATGCCGTTAACCTTTATAGCTGGTATTTATGGTATGAATTTTAGTCATATGCCTGAACTTACATATAGATATGGGTATTTTGTAATTCAAGCGATTATGATAATAATTGGAATAGGTATGTTCGTGTGGTTTAAGAAAAAAGGTTGGTTTCGGTGAGGTTACGGTATAGATGTTTTTCGAATAAGGGAGAATTCATTTGAGCCGACCAACATATATTTGGTCGGCTCTCCTTTCATTATTTCTTTTTACCCTTATTAGACTTCTCTTTTTCGTAAGATAGTCCAAATCCGTATTCGTATTTGACACCCGCTTTAGTTTTATAAGTAAAATGTTTATATTCTTCAGGTGCAAAGCTTGGAACGTCACCTACTTCTCGTTCTACGGCTTTTGCGCTAGCTGGAATTGCAAACGGAAGTTTACCAACTGGGTTGAATTTTCCTGTGATGACATCAAATACTGCTTCTTGTTGAGTACCAAATGTACCAATAAATGCAGCTGCTTTTGGTTCAAGCTTATTAATTAGCCATTGGTTCGTAAAGTTTACAGCAGTAATCGTTGGAACTGCTTTTTGAATCTCAACAATTCGGTCTATATCAGATATTCCTGTTTCTGGACCAACCGTAATTCGTGGGTTATTATCCCAGTTCGATTGAGTTGGTTTCAAATATACATATGCATGAGTTGCTTCCTCAACACGATCCACTATTTCAATGTTAGGGAATTTTTCGTTAAGTGTATGCTTTAAATCTGAAGTAAAGCCTTCAGATTGTTTTTTAGATTCCTCAATCACATATTGTTCAGGATTATCATTACCTCTAGGAGCTGCAACCCCAACAAATCCTTCAACATAAAGCTTAACAGTTTCTAATTTTTCTTCAGTAAACGGTAATAATTTTTCACCCTTTACTTTATCATTACGCATTAGAACAACTGATTTTTGATGTGCTTCATAAGCTAACGCTCTGTGTTCATCATCATTTGCCAAAGCAATCGCTTCTTCAGGATTTACATAAGGATCTTCAAACAGTCCTAATGTCATCATTTCAGAAAGAGTATAAGTTAATGATTCATTTACTTTGTCAATGTCTAGCAGGCCATTGTTAACTGCCTCGATTAAGTATTCTGGTGTTGCACTCCCTGAAATAATATTGGTACCAGCATTTACAGCTTTTGCAACTTTTTCTGCTGCTGTTTTATCATTGTATCCCCATGCACTACCTGCAACTGCTCCAGAGTCAGAGTTAACATAACCTTTGAAACCAAGGCCTTCACGGAGGTAACGGATTATCCCTTCATTTAAGGTCATACCCACTTCTTCAAATTGCTGATCCTCTTGATTTACATAAGGTGGTAACCCCTGGTCAGCACTATCATTACTTGGATATGCATAATAAGGCATTACGGATGAAACTCCTGCTTCAATCGCTCTTTGGAACGGAGGAATGTGATACTTTTCCATACTTCCCTCTGTCGGATAAATGTTAAAGCTACCGTTTTCAAAGTGAGGATCTTGTCCATCATCACGAGCTCCGCCACCAGGGAAATGTTTTACTGTGATCGCAACACTGTCTTTCCCAAGTTCTTCACCTTGGAATCCTCTAATAATTTCATAGTTCATATCTCCAACTACTTTTGGATCTTCCCCGAATGTTTCTTCAATTCTTGCCCATAGTGGATCAGTTGCAACATCCGCCATATATCCATACACTTTACGAATACCTGCTGCTCTCCATTCTTGACGGGCAATATCGGCGAACTCACCAACAGCTTCTACATCTCTCGCTGCAGCTAAACCTAATGTCCCTGGCCAGAATGTGTGTTGATCTTGGACATTGGTGATATTTGTATAATCGGTAGATGCAGAGTTTCTAGGATTTGAAGTGATAACAACTGGGATCCCTAACTCTAAATTTTCTGCTAATTTTTGCATTTGGTTATTATAGTTTGCGATATCCCCTAAGTTTTGAGACAAACGATAAATAACATGGCGCAATTTTTTATCAGTAACAATTTTACTATTTTCCGGAGTTACAAAATTTCCATCTGCTGGATCTGCTTCTGGAGTATGTGTAGCGATGTACATCAACCCAGCCTTTTGCTCAAGACTCATTTGACTAATTAAATCAGCAACACGTTCTGATACCGGCTTTCTCCAGTCCTCGTAGACATCTAAGCTTTGGTCTCCATTTGCATCTCTATAATACTTGTCGTTAATTTTTAGGATTCTATCTTGAGTTGCTACCTCAATTTCTGGTTGACCTTCAGCTTTTTCAATTTTATAGGTTGTGATTGCACCTCTTCCGTCATACGGTGTAGCCTCTCCCTCATTGCCGGTGTACCCTTGCTCATCTGCAAAACCAATTGTAGGAGCTACAATTGAGAGTGCAAGTGTACTTGCTAATAGTTTCTTTCTTAATTTTGAAGATTTTCTGATTTGCCTTGATACTGATGCCATTTTACTTCCTCCCCTAATAAATAAAAGTTTTCACATAAAAATAGTGAGTTTTATAGAAAAATACTCCCCTTCCAAATAATTTTAATAGTTTTTTTGGGGGTATTTATTCTCAAGTTCATTTCCTGCTTGATCGAATTGTTTATAGAATGAATAATTTTGGAACGTATATCCAGTTAACGCTTTCAGAATGCGCTTCCATTTTTTAATGAAAAAATAATTAATTCGGCTACTAAACAAATTAATTACTAATATATTACCATTCAAATAATTGCAGCGTCATGAGTCTTAGTTACTTATTTAGACCGGGACTTTCGGTGGTAATTATTTCTAGTATGTATATTAAAATGTAGTATCTTTGACTAAATAATCAGATGTATTTAAATTTTTCATAAAAACTTTTTGAAAATACTATTTAATCCCCCCTCTTTTCAGATATAATAATACTTAGAGTAACGAAATACTTTTTAGGAGGTAAATTTATGACAAAGGTTAAAGAAAAACTATTAACTCGTGCTGAGGTCCCTGTTGAACAAACCTGGAGACTTGAAGATTTGTTTCAATCGGTTGAAGAATGGGAACAAGAATTAGCTTCGATTGAGTCTGATGTATCAACTGTCACAAAATATAAAGGGCAATTAGGAAACGGTGCAAAAACATTCCTAGATTGTTTACTTGCAAAAGAAGAACTTCAAAAGCGAATGGTTTTACTAGGTACATATGCGAGTTTACGATTTAATGAGGACGCCACCAACCCTGAGAATCAAGGAAATGCAGCAAGGGTTTCGTCTCTTTTTTCAGCAATTGGTGCAGCGCTATCATTTATTGAGTCTGAAACACTTGCATTACCGGATGGAACAATTGAACAATACATAATAGAAGAAAAAGAATTAGAAGTATTTCAGAATAACTTAAGCTTCATCTTGGAAAAAAAGCCACATACCCTTTCACCTGAAACGGAAGAAGCGCTAGCTGCTCTAGGCGAGGTTCACGACGCACCATATATGATTTATCAACGTAGCAAAGCATCTGATATGACTTTTCCTTCTTTTAAGGACGAGGATGGTAATGAACTGCCACTTTCCTTTGCTTTATTTGAAGATCGCTATGAGCTTTCTGAAAACCCAACGGTCAGACGCAATGCATTTAATACTTTTTCAGAAACATTGAAGAAATATCAAAATACGTTTGCTGCTGCCTATGCAACAGAAGTAAAAAAACAAGTGGCATTATCAAAATTACGTAACTATGAATCTGTTACTCATATGCTCTTGCATCCACAACAGGTTACACTTGACATGTACCATAATCAATTAGATGTTATTCAAACTGAACTTGCACCTCATATGAGAAAGTTTGCGAAATTGAAGCAGCGCGTTCTCGGCTTAGACAACATGCACTTTAGTGATTTAAAAGCACCAATGGATCCTGATTTTAATCCAAAAACAACCTATGAAGAAGCATCAAAAACAATTCTTGAAGCTCTACAGGTGATGGGCCCAGAATACAGTGCAATCATGGAAAAAGGTCTTATTGAACGTTGGGTTGACCTTCCTGCTAACGTTGGGAAATCTACGGGTGCATTCTGTTCTAGTCCATATGGTGCACATCCTTATATTTTAATCACTTGGACTGATACAATGCGTGGTGCGTTTATTTTAGCTCATGAACTTGGGCATGCGGGTCATTTTTACCATGCAAATAGCCATCAACGTATTGGAAACACTCGTCCATCCACTTACTTTATCGAGGCGCCATCAACTATGAATGAGTTACTATTAGCGGAACATCTATTATCGAAAACAGATGATAAGAGAATGAAGCGTTGGGTAATCCTTCAATTGTTAGGAACTTACTATCATAACTTTGTGACTCATTTACTTGAGGGTGAATATCAACGTCGAGTTTATGCATTAGCCGAAGCTGGTAAACCAATTACAGCACCTGCCTTAAGTGCAATTAAAGGTGAAGTATTAAAATCTTTCTGGGGAGATACGGTGGAAATTGACGACGCAGCAAGCTTAACATGGATGCGTCAGCCACATTATTATATGGGACTATATCCATATACGTACTCTGCTGGATTAACAGCTTCTACTGCTGTAGCACAATTAATCAAAGAAGAAGGACAACCAGTAGTTGATCGTTGGATTGAAGTATTAAAAGCTGGTGGTACGATGAAGCCACTTGAACTCATGAAATATGCTGGTGTCGATATGTCTAAACCAGATGCAATCCGCAAAGCAGTTGCTTATGTTGGTGAGTTAATTGATGAATTAGAAGATCTATACGAATAATGTGAAATGCCCAGAGCTTATCTGGGCATTTTCTTACATCTTTAATCCATATACTATCCATATCAGCAAGTAATGTATTCTAACCTAAATTTCAAACGAACATTCTAATTCCCACAAACGTTCTCCGATTTCTTCGATTAGCGCCTTTGCTCTTTTTTCAATGTTGGTAGGAAGATTATCTTTGTTAAAGAACGCTAAATTTATACTTTCTCCATCGTTCATTTCTAAATTACCACTGACATTAAAAGCATGAAATAAGTTAATTACACTGTAAGTTTCATCCCCATTCGGATAACGAAAATAATATCGGGGACCAGAAAAGACACCAATTAATCTGAATTTATTTGCTATAAGTCCAGTTTCTTCTTTTAATTCACGGGTTGCAACTTCTTCAACTGCTTCCCCAAGTTCCATAGATCCGCCCGGTAATCCCCAATCCAATGTGTCCGAACGATGTTGAAAAAGAAGCTCTCTTTTATCATTAATCACAAGAATTGTAGCTCCTACTGTTATGATAGGTTGAGTACCGATTAATTTTCTTAATCTAGTAACATAGCCCATATATGTACCCCTCACTATTAGATATGTACTCTGAAAAAATTGACAAGATGCCATTATATGAATCGTTATTGTTAACCCGTACAAGCCATTATGACATTTCCATCGAGGTCTTTGAAATTAAACCAAGCAAAGTTCTCCCCCACTCTTTCAATTTCCCTTACGATTTCGATATCACATGATTTAATAAAATCATAAGCAACATCAATGTCTTCGACTAGAAAATTAAAGATTGGATTTGGAGATGGTTCATGATTGAAAGTAGGGTCAAATGCATGGTCGTCTAAGGTTAAACTCGTTGTTCCATTAATTGGAATGTTATAAACCGGTGACTGGACACGATTAATATCTGGTTCAAATCTTAAAATCTTACTGTACCATTCAACTGATTTTTTTAAATCTGTAACATGGATGAACACTCCTCCCATTATGTTTTTTATCGGTGTTTGGTTCAATTTCTTCATTTTGCACACTCCTTTTATAGTTTTCGAGCTTTTACGATCATCGTCGTAGGAAATTTTCGTGCTTTGTATAGCGAATAATAACGGTCAGAAACCTCCTCTTCACTTGAACGAAATATTGATGAAACATCACTTTCGATTACTTGCTCAATTGTAAATCCTGCTTTAATTAATTCGTTTAAATATGTACTCATTTTTCTTGTAGGTATTACCATCGGCGCATCTTCACCTTTAAAGTTATTGTATTTAACAAACCCTTCATTCTGGTATGATCCTTCTAGATAAATACGACCATCTTCACTTTTTAGATGAGGATATAATGGATGATCCCAACTGAATATAAAATAACCACCAAATAACAAATAGTCATAGATTAATTTAAATGTTTCTGATAAATCTGTCGACCAACCGATTGCATAAATTGAATAAACTAAATCAAAATATTCTTTTGGTATGCCAACATCCTTCTCCATTGGAGCACAAAATAAGTGAGGATCCAAACCCGACAATGTATGGTTGGCCGTTGTAATTTGGGCATCTGACAAATCTACTCCCCATAATTCAGTAGCTCCTTTATCTGCCATGTATTTTAATGAATGTCCGCTTCCGCAGCCGATATCAAGTACTCTCCTAAGCGTTACATTTTCAAACAGTCCCAGTTCATTCTCTGTTTGTGAAAACGGACCATAGCTAGGAAGAGCATCCTTTCCGTTAAAATGATGTGCTACGATATCCCAGCTTTTCTTATTGTTTATCAGAATATCACTTGTCATATTCTATACCTCCTCTAAAACATACATTCTATAAAAAATGATAATACCCTTTTACTTAATCCCCAAAAACTTACAAAAAATTGAAGGGGATTTTCCAAGATTAAAGAATTTATTAAATATCATTACTTTAATTAGCGGAGGAAAACATGCTTGAAGTGAAGAAAATAGAAGCAGAAATGACGTACGAATTGAGACACAGCATCTTACGCCCACATCAGCCAATGGAAGCTAGCATGTACGAATCAGATCATGAAAATGGAAGTTTCCATGTTGGAGCATTTTATTACGGGAGATTAATTAGCACCGCATCATTTTGTGCCATGTTAAACCCAGACTTTTCAAGTGAAAAGCAATATCGTCTAAGGGCTATGGCTACAGTTGGGGAATTTCGAAAGCGAGGAGCAGGAAGAGAAGTAGTGAATTATGCAGAAAGTATTCTACAAATAAAAGATATTGAACTTTTATGGTGCATGGGTAGAACGAATGTTCAGGGGTATTATGAAAGATTGGGTTTCAAGCAACATGGGGAAGTTTTTGATTATCCACCGATTGGACCTCATATTGTAATGGTGAAAAAGTTATTATAATTAAAAGAGGAGAGTTTAGGAACAATCGTTAATTCCTCTGCTCTCCTCCATTTTTCTTTAAAAACAGGTAAATGATTGAATTTGTCTTAAACTAATTCCAAAATACACCCAATTGAACCCAGTCCATCTAAATCCAGAGACAGATCTTCTGCCAACAAAAGTCGGGTAGAACCAGAATTGTCCAGGCCCACGTAGCCATACATAGGTATATCTAAACATACATCTCCTTATGCTACCAGGATCAACAGCAAATGTTTGAGCTTGTTGAGTTGGAACAAACGATGGTGGCGGTGCTGTTGGTGCTCCTCCCTGACCTTGGCCAGGAAATCCAAAAGGTGGTCCTCCTCCTTGACCTTGGCCAGGAAATCCGAAAGGTGGTCCTCCTCCTGGACCTTGACTAGGTGGTCCAAATGGAGGTCCCATAGAACCTCCTCCAAAAGATGGGAATAATGAGCCTAGTTGTCTTTCGTAATCATAATAATCTTCTAAATCAGTGTGGTATGGTAGTGATGTCGGCAATTGCCCGTTTGGGTCGTAATAATACATCTGTTAATCACTCCTTATTCATAGCCTACTAGCATCCTATTCCATAGGCTTATGCCTTTCAACTTGTACCTCAAAAATGTGCTTTTTACCTAGATGAGAGAAAAACACAAAAAACCTATCCCTACACGTTAGTATCTAGAGACAGGCATTTCCTGTTAATGGTTTCTATGTACAAAATAATTTAATGTTTGTTGTAAGAATCTAGTTTTTAGTTGAAGATCTTGCAAAGTTTCCATCGCCTTACAGTAATGCTCCCACATTTTTCTTTTAGCCCCCTCTAAACCAAGGACCGTGACAAAAGTTGATTGATTGTTAAGAGCGTCAATACCAACCCTTTTTCCAAGTATTTCGGATGTTCCTTCAACATCTAGCAAATCATCCTTAATTTGAAAGGCTATGCCAGCATGATAGGCAAACTTTTTTAAAGCTTGAATTTTTTCGTTGTTCACATTTGCGAGGATAGAAGGCATAATGAGAGCAGCCTCAAAACCTTTCCCTGTTTTTAAATGGCACATCAGATTTAATTCTTCTAATGTTAATTGTTTTCCCTTGGAATTTAAATCCATAACTTGACCTTTGCACATATCTTCCGTACTTTGTGTCGAGTATTGAATCAATTTTAGTACTCTTTCTGGATCAAAACCAAGTGATGCTTGCTCGAAAGTGGCCCTTTGAGTCAGAAAGAGCCCCGTTAATTCCGCAATGGCGGTATTATATTCTTGATGCACAGTTTTTTGACCACGTCGAAAGGCTGCATTATCCTGTGATGGAAGATCATCATAGATTAAAGATGCCGTATGCATATACTCTAATGACTTCAGCAATGGCATAATCGTGCTTTCTTTTAACCCATATTCTTTTACACCCATCATCCAAGTTGCGATAGGTCTCAGCCTTTTTCCGCCTCCGTTCAGACTATAATTTGCAGCGTTAATTACTGGTGAAACAAGGGTGTTATGTGGTTGGATGTCTATAAGGTTATCTATCTTTGTGCGCACTTGTTCAACTAGTTCAGTAAAGTCTTCTTTTTCTTGCTGTTCTTTTTTTAAGTTCGTAACCATGTGATCTCGTAATAGTTTATCAAAAAAATCGACATCTTCTGCTTTTCGAACCATTTTCTGAACGATATGATTAAAGGCTGGATTACCCGAAGCGAATGTCTCCATCATTTCTTCATACACTTTGTTTCCTACCCGCTTTTTAAATCGTTTCAATCCATTAATAGCTCGATTCAAAATAATGTCACAGGCTTTCGGATCAGATTTGTATATGTTATGGATTAGATAAGAAATGACAGCCCAGTATAATTCATACGGGTTTATTAAGTCGGTTCGCTTCTTGTGATAGGATAAATAATACGTATAAGGGGTTACAGCACTGTGCTTCATGTCAGAAAACATATCAGAAAAATCATCTGCAAGTTGATTATAAATCCCGTAACAGAAAATCCGTTTGTCATGACCTTCATCTTCGGGAGCATTTATTAATGAACGAACAATCAAACGTGATGAAGATGATTTAATAATAATGGGTACATATAAATCTTCATTAGTATATGTTGCATTTGAAAGTACCTTATCACGATCGATTTCTTGTGATTTAAAAAATACATAGGATTGTTCAAAAAAAGAGTGCAACTTCTCTGCGGGTTGCTGACTCTTAATATACTGGAAGGCTTCTGAAAGTTCAGCCTCAACAAATTCAAGTAATTTCTTATTTTTCCCTGTCCAATTCCCTGACTCAGGTACAGATTCAGTAAGTAGTGTTGTACGAATCATCTCGGAATATTGCCGCTGTTCTTTGTCAGACAATATATTTGCATCCAAAAGGTCATCAATAAATGGATAGGTAAGACCATAGGAAAAGCCTAGTCGAAGGGCTTTATCTAGTTTTTGGGTGCGTACATCTTGTGCGAGGTCCTCCCCCATTTCCTCCATCTCATTAATAATGACGCCAGCGATGATTTTGAGTAATTTTCTCTGAGCATGGGTTCCATCCATTCCCTCTGGAATATTTAAAGACACCGTCTTTAATTTATCCAACAACCAAATAATCGACGATTCAATACCTTCCTTTTGTCCCCATTTATATAATCCTACCGTACTAAAGAAATCAAATCCTTCATTTTCTTCTTTTGATACTGTTTTAAGTAAATGATCTTTCAGACTAGTAACTACGTTATCAATCCTTGATTGAGTATCAGACACTAAAAGATCTTTTCCCATATCTCTCATAAATATATATGAAATACTTCTGTCTAAGTAATGATCTAATTTTCCAGTGTAATTTAGCCATTTTATATAACTATGATAATCCTTTGTATCAGATGGTCTGTTCGCCCCTTTCAGAAAAGGAAATGGCGACCGATGAATATGCTGATGCTTCCAAGTTTTGAAGTCTTTTGTTAGTGTTGGAATATAACTTTTGTCATTGACATCTTGATCTAGTTCTTGAAAATATTGAGCCGCTTTATGCTCAGCCAGTTGATAACATTTTTCGGCATTGTTTTTTAATCCAACATTCATTTTTTTAGATACCTCAACTTTAGTTCATTATCTTATCTAAATGATAGTAAGGTTTATTCAAAATATATTTCATTTATTCTATCATTTTATTTTTACACCATCATTAATAATGGATTATTTATCAACCTCAAAACCTCACTATTTTTGAAATAATGCTGTTAAAAAACCAGGTACACCAAAAACTTCTTCTGGCTGTTCAAATACCTTCATTTCTCTTATTTCGATAGCTTTAAACTCTTTAAAAACAGACTTTAACTTTTGAGGGGTGTAGCCTAAGCCACCCTTTAGACTGCGTAATCTATAAACCTCCCAATCGGAGATATTAGAACCACCAAATTCTCCGCCCTCCTCAAAGCAAGTAATTGCAAAGTAACCATTAGGTTTTAATGCCTTTTTCACTAAATTTATGTATGATATCCTTCGATGAGGAGCAATATGGTGAAAGCAACCTGAGTCATATACAATATCGTAAGCCCCATTTTCAATCTCTAAATCAAAAATATTCTTATGAATGAAGCTTACTTGTAACTTACTCTCAGTAGCACGTTCTTCGGCCTCCTTGAGAGATTCTTCAGATAAATCGACAGCATCAACTGTACATCCTTTTGCAGCAAAGTAAATTGCGTTTCGACCCGGCCCACATCCTAAATCCAAAACTTTACCACCAGAGAAGAAATTTCTTTCGAAGTATGAAACTAAGTTTTCATCAGGAGAGTTTACAAAGAAGGGTATGCTTTTTTCTCTGTCAGTATAAAAAGTATCCCAAAAATGAGTGGGCTCTCGTAGTAAAGAATCTAACATTTTCATTACGTCTTCAAGATCATAAATTGTCTCTGACACAAGGCATTCCCCTTTCCGGTTTTAATAAATTTCTTTGGCGTCTGACGGTAAATGTCTCACATGCTTCAAATACTCGCTCATACCCCGGTCATCCTCAATGGGATATGTAAACGAAAGCTGTTCTGCCACTTCAATTGCTAGTGTTCTAAATAAATGACAAGTGATAAATATAGAATCCCAAAAGTGCTCATAGTTATGATCTGAATATGTTTTTTCGTACTGCTGCCAATAGGGTACTGGAAGATATCTTTTGAAATACTTCCCCATTTTTCCAACCGAAACCTGAAAATCAGTGTTACACCCAATCCACCATTCGACCATTTCATCCAAGCGATGCCTAATCACTATTTCAAACATCTGCTTAGCAAATGGTAACTCGTCACGCCAAATTCCTTTCGCAACATTTTGCAAACACCACCAAAAATCATTGCAACTGCTAAAAAACATAGCTTCGGTGGGTTGATTGACCTGATGATCAATATCTGTTGGAGCAGGAATGGTTGGTAAGATATTGTCTTTATCCACTAAAGGAACGGTTAGTTTATCACTACCATAACCTTCAAGCATTCTTTCTATTGTTTCAATGTGAAGATCAATTCGATTTCCGTCTTTGAAAAGCATCAAATAACCGTAAGAGTGAGCAAAATCTAGATTAGCTCCGCATAATTTATCATTTTTATCAGGCTCCTGTAACATGAGTAATTCTCCAAAATTATTCATCCAGTGATCATCCTCTATAAAAGAATGAGTATTAGTAACTACATATACAATGTCGTAATCTTGAAAAATATCTTTTGGAACATTTGGATTCGTTCTTGAACCGTTCATGTAGGCAGCCCGAATACGTTCGTCTTCCTTTGCGATATTCAGGATAAGTTCCATCATCTCTTGTTCGTTTCTCATAAAAAAACTCCTTGCAATATACTTTCAGTAATACATATTTCTATTCTTGCAATAAAATCACCTGCATTTCCCCAACAAAAATTAGATACTTCGTTAAATATTATTACTCAAAAAGATCCATGTCTTTTTAACTATAACCTAGGACTATTTCTCGATTTTATAAATAATGAGAACTAGGTCACATGGATAGTTAGGACGAACGAATCTTATTTATTTCCGAATATTCTGTTATATTTTCTCTAGCATACATAAAGGAGTGATGTTTTTGTTAAAAGTATTATCAAAAGCAGGTCTTACTCTTGCTTTAGCTGGGAGTGTTGTGCTTACAGGTTTTCAACTTGATGAGTCCTCTTCGGTTGAAACTAGCAAGTATGACTTAAGTCTTGCGAAATATGTTGCTGTGACTCCAGAACTAGCAGACAAGGCGAAAGAGTTAGGATTTGATGTGTCAAAAGTGGACCCAGCTGAAAAAATCGCGAATAACGGCAAGAAGTTTCAACAACCTGGTGATAATCATGTAGCTTACAAAGAAGCCACAGGGGATATTCCAGTTTTGGTAATTCTCGCAAAGTATAAAGATGGAGATGAACCGATTGGTGATCTTGATGGCCAGGTTCCTGCCAAATATTATGAGGATCTTATTTTTGGAACCGAATACAATCCGTATGAACTTGATGTTTTTAAAGAATACGACGGTCCCAACGTACCTAAGGATCGTACCATGCAAAACGCCTATCAAGAATCAAGTTATGGAAAAACGCACTTAATGAGACATGAAAATACTGAGTTTGCTTGGGTGGAACTACCTAAAGGAGCATCTTATTACCTCGATCAAGAAGGAACATATGCTGAAAATGGAAGGTATGTTCTTGGTAACGTAAATGGCGATGCACATACGGGTGAGTTTGTTCGTGACCTTTTGAAGGCAGCTGATGATCAAATTGATTTCTCTAAATACGCTGAAAAGGGAGAAGTTCCGAACATTTTTATCGTTCACGAAGGAACTGGAGCGGAATGGAGTCGTGATCCTGCTCAATTCTGGTCCCATAAATGGAATCTATTAAGTGCTCTTTATTATGGTAAATACTATGAAACGGGTATACCAGCTGATGTCTATGAAGGCATGAGCCAAGATGAATGGATTGCGAAGACGGAAGATGAAGCAATGACCTATGATGGCGTAATTGTTAACAATTACAATATCCAACCAGCGATTGGTGGAAATGTAGCCGGATTTAACGTGGCAACTGGCGAATATGATGAAGCATCTGTGACAGGACCATACCCTGCACAGGTTGGTGTATACGCACATGAATTTGGTCACGCGTTGGGATTACCAGATTTCTATGATACAGCATATAACTCTGAAGGTGTTGGTAACTACTCAATGATGGCGGGTGGATCTTGGATGCGTTACCCTGATGCACTCCAATACAACGGTAACTCTCCTACTCATTTTGACCCATTCTCTAAAATTTTCTTAGGTTGGGTGAATCCAATCGAAGTGAAACCAGATGATGGAGTTCAGAAAATTACCTTACCTTCCATTGATCAAGCGGATGACGACAATGGAATCGTAAAAATGGCGGTTCCAGGTTCTAACGGAACAGAATATTTCTTATTTGAAAATGTTCAACAAAGTGGCTTTAACCAAGGGTTAATCCGCCAAGGTGGAGATGCACATGGGTTAGTAGCATGGCATGTGGATGAAAATATCATCAATTTATACCAAACTGCTGGTTTCCGTCCAAATAACGTCGCGAATTGGATGAATAAAAGATTCCAACACAACCAGTCTCAGACTGCAAGCGATGGTACAGTTGTAACACATTATGGACTCTCAGTGTTACAAGCAGATGGAAAATATGATCTTGAAAAATATGTAAACCGCGGAGATGCTGGTGACTTCTTTAAGTCAGGCGATAAAATCACCCCTGTTTCTGGCAATGTTCACACTGGTTCATACTACTTCTGGAAAGGCTATGGATCAACACCTGCCGATTCCGGAATCCATGTGACGGATATTGTTGAAAACGAAGATGGTTCGATTACAGCAAAATTCTATTACAGCACAAATGAAGGTAAGAAAAAATAAACATAGGGAAACCTGAGTCTACTTTAGACTCAGGTTTCTAATTGGTGGAACCAAACAAACCTATTTATCAAGCTTTAGCTTTGCTAAGGCATCTGCTAATGCTGTATTTATTGGTTCTTCTTTTTGTTGTTTTTTCATATAATTGGAGACTTCTCGTTTAGATAGTTTACCGGATTGGTTCTTTTTACGTCGCTCGTTGAATGTCGAGAGTTTTTCCCGGTGTCCGCATTTACAAACAAATAATTGTCCTTCCCCTTCTCCACGTAACTCCAATTTTTTGTGGCAGTTCGGGCATCTTGCATTTGTTAATTTTGCAATATTTTTACGATGACCACATTCACGGTCCTGACAAACGAGCATTCTTCCCTTTTTACCATTAACCTCAAGCATTAATTTCCCACAATCAGGACATTTTGTGCCTGTGATATTGTCGTGCTTAAACCTTGAATCACTCATTTTTATGTCTTTGACGACTTCCTTTGTGTACTGCTTGATATCTGATATAAACGTATTCTTTTTTAATCTGCCTTTTGCGATTTGTTCAAGCTTCTGTTCCCACTCCGCTGAGAGTACAGGAGATTTTAAATCATCAGGTACTAGCTCTAAGAGTTGTTTTCCCTTATTGGTGATGTGGATATCTTGCCCTCTTTTTTCGATTAAAAATGTATTAAAAAGTTTATCAATGATATCCGCGCGTGTCGCTACCGTACCTAATCCGCCTGTTTTACCAATGGTTTCAATTAACTCCTTGCTTTCTCCAGCCATATATTTTGCTGGATTCTCCATTGCGGAAAGTAAGGTTCCTTCATTGAATGGCTTTGGTGGCTGCGTTTCTTTTTCGATTTCCTTAACAGATAGAACCTTTAGGCTCATTCCTGGATGTATGGTTGCCGGTATTTGACCTGCATCATCATTCTCATCAATCGAAGTAATTACTTCTTTCCAACCTAGTGAAGCAACAGTAATCCCTTTTGCCACGAACAGTTCTTTGCCTATGCGTGCCTGAACGGTTTTTTGTTCATAGGTATACGGTGGAAGAAAAACGGCTAAGAAGCGTTTTACGATTAAATCATATAATTTTTCTTCCTTTGCGGATAGAGCCTGTATGCTTGGGCGTTCCTCCGTTGGAATTATTGCATGGTGGTCGGTTACCTTGCTGTTATCAACAAACGACTTGTTTGTTTTAATTCCGCTTTTTAGTATCTTGGCACCGAGTTTCGCGTATGGTTGTACCATACAAGCCTCAATTCGATCTTTCAGAGTATCTATAATATCTGTTGATAGAAATTTTGAATCGGTTCTTGGGTACGTAACAAGTTTGTGTTGTTCGTAAAGCTTTTGAAGAACATTTAAAGTCTCCTTAGCTGAAAATCCGAAACGTTTATTTGCATCACGTTGAAGCTCTGTTAAATCATAGAGCTGTGGTGCATAGCTTTTCTTTTGTGCAGTTTGCACGTCTGTAATTTTAGCTTCTTGTCCCTGAAGGGAATGTAGAATGGAAGTTGAAACTTCTTTTTTAAAAATACGTTGTTCCTTTGTTTTTTCATGTTGCCACTTCAAGGTTAAGCTGTCCGTTAATGCATTTATTTCAAAGTAAGGTATTGGTTTAAAGTTGCGAATTTCTTCTCCACGCTTTGCAATAATGGCTAACGTTGGAGTTTGCACTCGTCCACAAGAGAGCTGTGCATTGAACTTTGTTGTCAATGCTCTTGTTGCATTGATTCCGACTAACCAGTCAGCTTCGGCACGGGCAACGGCTGAGGAATAAAGATTCTCATATTCCTTCCCGCTCTTTAAGTTTGCGAAACCTTGCTTAATTGCTTTATCAGTCACTGATGAAATCCATAAACGTTTGATGGGCTTACGTGTATTTGATTTTTCAATAATCCATCTAGCAACAAGTTCACCTTCACGACCGGCATCTGTTGCGATAATAATCTCATTGACATCTTTACGATGCATTTGTGTTTTTACGGCACTATATTGTTTACCTGTTTGCTTAATTACAACGAGGCTTAGAGGATTCGGTATAATCGGTAGATCCTCTAATTTCCATGATTTATATTGGTCTCCGTATTTTTCAGGGTCTGCTAATGTAACAAGATGGCCAAGTGCCCATGTCACAATATATTGATCTCCTTCGAAAAAGCCATTCCCTTTCTTATGGCAATTAAGGATACGTGCAATGTCTCTTCCTACAGAAGGTTTTTCTGCAAGAACAAGTGATTTCATATAAATTCCTCCAATTCACTCTTCCTATTATACACGATTCCTATTTTTGGACATAATGAAAAGTGCAAGGAGCCTTCTAATCGGTGACAAGTATAAGACAAGCGCTGACAGAAGGTGCATTTGGCCTTCAGAAGGCTTATGATCTCGAGCCGATGGCGCCTGGAACAAGACATAAAAAAACTCGGTTCTTTTCCCGAGTTTAGCTAGCATTACTATATGGTAAGACGATTTTAAATTCCGTTAAATTTGAATCTGATGAACATGATATGGATCCACCGTGTTTTTCAATGATTTTTTTACAAACAAAAAGTCCAATCCCTGTACCAAATTCCTTTGTTGTATAAAAGGGTTCAAATATCGTATCCAAGGATTCCTTAGGTATGGCTGGGCCATTGTTAGAAATAGACACAATAATTTGATTATCAAGGTTATAGCCCTTTATGATAATATTGCGATCGGTTTCTCTTTGTTTTAATGCGTCAATGGAGTTCATTAGAATATTCAACAATACTTGTCTAATTTCATCCTCATTAACAGTAATATAAATGTTTGATCCAATATTTGTATGTACTTTTACATCACCATCTAAAATACTAGCATAAATAAACTCCGTAATTTCAGTAAATAAATCGAGTAATGAAACCTCATTTTCACTTTTCTCAATTAATTCCTTCTTAGATACGTGAAGAAATTGCGAAATTTTGTAATTCAACTGATTTAGTTCATGACTGATGATATCTAAATATTTTATGTTAGGGTTATCATTTCCAATTAATTTAACAAAACCGATAACTGCCGTAAGCGGATTACGGAATTCATGAACAAATGTAGATGCCATTTGTCCCAAAATGGTTAGCCGCTCTTGATGGCTTTGGTCTATGTATTGAATTTTTTCCTGGAGCTGATTCTCTTTTATTTCCGTGTATTTGGAAACAGCATAATAGGAGAACAGATCAAAAATCCGATTCACTTCTTCAAATATAGGGTCTAATTGATCATGATCTAGTTTAGAACGGTATATGTATTTTAAAATTTCTGTTCTACCTAAATTTACATTATAAATGAATTCCCCGATATTAATATTCGCTTCTACTCGTTCTTTGGCTAGTTTATACGCAAACGATTTTAGTGCTTCTTCATCAATTGGGTTAATCATTGAGTTTTTTATCAGTTCAAACATTGTTAACCCATTTAAAACTAATTTTTCTTTATGAATGTCAGTTTCAGACATTACGGCTTTATCTTTCCAAGATGTTAAAAAAAGCGATAGATTGCTTTCAAGATAATAAATCAGTTCTCCTACTACAGGATTCATTCCGTTCAAGTCCTTTCCTTCACTTCAATCAGTTCTTAAGTTCGTAGTTATATATTCTATAATATTCTACATATTTCGCAAAACTCCTTTTTAGAATTTTAAAAAAACTTAAATAGTAGACAAGTTTTCGAGTGGGTCAAGCATACATTATAGGGAGACAAACATTAGGAGGGTTGATTATGAAATTTGTTGTGATTAAAAGAAGTTGGATTGTTGCCGCTTTTGTTGCTGCAGTGGTAATGATAGGAGGTTGGGTTTGGCTGCAGCCTGAGATTATTCCAACGATAGCCCCACAAACAACTGCCAAAGATGATGTTGTAATACATATTACAACTGGAGAATTAAAATCAAAAACAGATGAAGGCAAAGAAATTGAATCCTATTTCTGGAATCCTGGGACGGTCTATGTTCCTCAAGGTAAGGAAGTTACCTTTAATATTTATGGGGTAAATGGCAAAGAGCACTCATTCTATATCGAAGGTACAGACATCAAAGGTACAGTGAAAAAAGGAGAAGAAATCACGATTAATGCAAACTTTGAGAAAGAAGGCATGTATCGTATCATTTGCTTGAATCACTCCGATATTAATAATAACGGTCCGATGATTGGTTATATTGTCGTAGATTAATAGAAAAGTGCAAGGCGCCCCAATTCCGCTAAGAGCAATCCCTGTGCCAACGCTGGAATCCTAGCCTTCCCGGCATGGGCGACAAGCACTAGACAAACGTTGACAGAATGCACTTTTCGCCTTCAGAATCGAATGGCTTGTGACCTTGGGCCGATGGCGCCTAAAGCTAGACAAGTAGTAAAAACAGGAGAGAAACCTCTCCTGTTTTTATTGTTTACGTACAGTGATTGCATTTGTAGTTTTTGTGACAATACAATCCTCAATGTCTGCTTGTCCAAGAAGACCTAGTGTAATTGCAGCATCAATTTTCTGACGGTCAGGTTGTTTTATAATTTGGATGCAATCGACAAGATTAAGTTCTTCTAATTTCTTAACCAGTTTTTCATCATGATAGCTTTCAGAGGTACGTATTTGTCGTTGAATCTTGTAATCTCCAACGATTGACTCCCCTTTTTCTTGCTTTCCTACCGTCTCATCAAAATACACATTAATAACCTTCTTCATTTCTTTTAATTCCTTCTCAATTACCTTAGCCTGTTCACTTAATGTAAAATACTTTGATATGAGTTCTTCTGGAATTTGTGTAAATCGCTTTGAATCCTGCACATCCTTCACCCCTCATTACTTGATAATTCATCATATGATTGGGGATGGGATAACATTCTAGTACAGAAAAAATCCAGCTAAAGTAGCTGGATCTTTTTTTATCGATTTCTATGACATAGTGGCTATCAGCCATAAAGTCTTGTTATTGGCCGTAAAATTAATTTATCGGCCATAAATCTAAATTATCAGCCATAAAACTTTTTTATTAGCCGTATTTTTGAAAAAAGGCTGTTTTACTAAGCTTTGTTGTTTTTTATATTGTTGACTTTCGCTTCAGGTGGACGCTTTCCGCGGGCGTGGCTTGAGCCTTCTCAACGAAATGTGGAGGCGGCTTGCACAGAAACGAGAAAATTTGGCCACTCCGACAAAGAGGCGTAATTTGCCTCTGAAGGAGAGTTGAAATTTCTCGAGTTTCTAGCCGCTGAAACTGAACAAGTCGCTGCCGCTCCTGCGGGGTCTCAAGTCTCACCTTTTCCCGCTGGACTTGAATTTGCTTCTTTGAAATAACCCACGCACGAAGAAAATGTGAATATATTTTCGAGGAGTCGCCACCTTATGCTCCGATCAACTTGGTATCAATTATTGAAAAAGACAAAATAATCTTGTTAAATACTTTTGTATAATAGCTTTTTCAGTAATGGGAACAGGACATCTGGTAATTGCTCGATGTTTGGTACTAAAATACTGTACTTACCGTATATGTTTTGGATCGTTGTTTGTTGACCTTCATCAATTTCTCCATTTGATAAGAAGACGTTGATGACTTCGATTCCATGTTTTCGTGCTTTTAATACGGCTTCGTGTGTATCAATAATACCATTTTGCTCATAATCAAATGCTGCGGGCTCTCCGTCAGAAAAGACAAGTAAGAATTTTTGTTTCTCGGTACGTTGTAATAATTTCTTCGTTTGCAAACGAATCGAAAAACCGTCACGATTGTCTTCTTCTGGCTCAAGCTGCATGATTTCCGCTCCGTAGCTACGCTTTAGGCTCGAATCGAAATCAATCACTGTTTGCAGATAGTTCGGTTGTTTTGTACTATCGGCATCATTGGTGTCCTCCCAAAAACCTGTCACATCATGAGGAACTTGGACAGATTTTAACGCTTCGTGAAAGAGTGCAATCCCTAACTTTGTTTGGTCCATTTTATCGTACATCGATGCTGAACAATCCACTAACAATGAGAATACCGCATCAATTTGATGGGATGGCTGTTCTTTTTTATAAAATAATCTAGGATTGTCGTCTGTAAAGATACGAATTAGCTTCTTATTTAGTCTTCCAAAATGCAAATCCCCTCTAGGGAGATTCTTTTTATGTTCCAATGTTTTAAGGATCATCTGCTTAAGCTTTTTCTGATAAGGCGCAATGACCGATTTGTTTTTTTCATATTGGATCACTTCTTCGTCCGTTGGTTTTCGTGTGTTCTTGAAGACAGGGTATGCAAAGCGATTTTCCTTTCCAAATTCAGCTTCTGAGGAACCTTCTTTTTCAGAATGTACCATTTCCATTGCTTCCATCTTGGAATAGTCTTTATTTTTACTTTGTTTAGACGAGCCTTGGGCAATCCCTAACGCTTGGTCACCCTCTTCTCCTTCTCTTGCCCCTTCACCCATCAGATTCGTTCGTGAACCTTGTTCTAAATCAAATTGTAAAAAGCTTTTTGTTGGTGTACTTGTTTCACGATGCCAGGTTTCGAACTTCTCCTCATGGATATCTTCATCCCCTTTTTTGACATCATCAAGCACATCGTTATTTTTTAACTTATCTTTCCGTTTCAAATCATCAATTGTTAAGCCATCTTCAAGTACTTCATAATCAAGTTCTGGTAAATGAAAATACGTATTTAACATATCTTCATCAAGCACATCCTCAAGTACTTCAATGATTTCCATGCAAATTTTGATGATATCCTTTGTATTTTTTGCATCAAAGACTTTCTCAATTTGCCCTCGTAAAAACGGAATCACGAGATCTATTTTTTGTTGAATCGTCGGAATTTCTTCAAGAGGTGTCTCAGCCGTTAATAGTACAAAAATGCTTGTAAACAAAGCGTCAGTCGGTACACTTTTAACAATATTGACATGGAGCTGATCCTCATAATACTTGCGATAAATACGTCGTCTTTCGGTAAAGGATTTTCGTGTTCCTGGCCGTTCTTTTTTACATAGTTCTTCCAAACGACTATCTTCAAACAGCATAAACAATTGCTTCGCGAAACTTGGAAGATCGCTTTTTCTACAGAATGATAAATAACGATCAATTTCTTTAAAATCCGTATATTTCATGCTACCAATAGTCCGTAAAAAGACATCACTTAATAGTCCATATCGTTTGTCGCTAGTTGCGCGATTATCCCAAAAATGACTAATGATAATCTTCTGCTGGATCGGGTCAAGATAAGATTTATAGCCTAACTCTATTTCGAGTTCAGGATTTTTTGAGATTGTTTTGGCAAGGTCCGATAATTCCATGAATAGAAAGGAGTCGACCTTTTTATCATTAAATTGAATAAATCTCATTGTAAAAACCTCACTCAAACAGAGTTTCTGCTATATTTTTAACGGCTGCTTTCTCACGTTCATCTTCTAATTTTTCAATGATACCACGTTCAATCGCGCGTAATGGTGGCATATACATGGCTAAATCACAAGTATCAATCAATGCCCGAATGGATGCTGCTTCTTCAGAAAGCATACCACCTCGAACCTGTGTAATTAAATCAGCAGACAAGGATACAAATTTATTGATTACCTTTTCATCCTTCAATGCTGTTTGAGTTTGAAGAACTTCTTTAAGGGTTTCTCCTTGAATATATGGTACCTCAATTACGACAAAGCGGTTTTTCAATGCCTCATTTAAAGGTACGGTTCCCACATAGCCCTCGTTAATTGCGGCAATGACCCCGAAGTCATTCTCTGCACGTACTACTTCAGCAGTAAACGGATTAGTGATCATTTTACGATAATCAAGGACACCGTTTAATATTGGCAATGTTTCTGGTTTTGCCATATTGATTTCATCGATATAGAGTAAATAGCCTTTCTTCATTGCATTGATTACAGGTCCAGAAACAAATTCAATTTTCATTTTTCCATCATGCTCTTGAATGGTTTTGTAGCCAAGTAAGGCTTCTGCATCTAGGTCGACTGAGCAGTTTATACTGTACATAGGCTGTTGGAATAACTGAGAAATGGTTTCAGCAAGCTTTGTTTTTCCTGAACCAGTTGGGCCTTTTAGTAGCACATTTTTACCGATGCTTAGTGCAATAATCGCATCTCGAATAATATTGATATCTGAAGGTGTGTAACCACCTTTTCCGATTAATAGTTCATCATCAGAACCTTTATTCTTTCTATTTGAAATCTCAGTTTGTATTTCTATCGGTAACTTCAATTCTTCTAGCTGAATCGTCATGAAGTATCAAATCCTCTCATACATATGTTTATAATGTGAGTTCAAAAAGGAGGATGAAAAGGACCACGTCGACAAGGACGCCACTTCCTGTGCATAGAAATTGCAAGGCGGTGCGAACTCCAGAGTACCAGAACGTATATAGATAATACGTGAGGAACTAAAAAACAAGCCAACTCAGAAATTCGTCGTGTCATTTTTCACCGGACTTTTTGAACAACCTTTTATATCCCCACGTATTTTACCGAAGTTTGTACGTGAGAGCAATGAATACACCTTGAAATTCAAGTATTTGTGACATTTTTTATTAAGATATGGTATTATAATATTAAATACTCGTAAAATACAAATAGACCGCAGATGTTGCGAGCATCTACGGCCTAGCAATAGAATGGTCCCACTAAGAGGATCAGCCTAAGATAAAATAGACCTCACCCGATTTTTAGCGGAAAAAGGGAGGTCTATTTTTTATTGTTGTCAAAAGATAAAATCGCAACAACAAGCGACGCGAACGAAAGCATTAACACAAGGCTCTCATATATCGTCATATAGGCATCACCCCCTTTCATTTGGGAGCTTAGCCGACCACCCTTATTGGACAAACTATTGCTTATTCATTATAACACATTTTACCATACGAACACACGTTTCATTTAAAATTGGTTCTTTAGACTTACAAGTGCGCCATCGAGGTTTGCTTTAATCGCATCCCCTTTCTTATTAAGATGATCACCAATATAGGCAATTAGCTCATTATCGAAGGCTAAGCCACTTGCAAATTGACGTTTTATAAAGCGCTCGGCTTCTTCAAACGTTGAAAACTTTGCATCGAGTGTTTTTTTATCGTGGTGAATCACCCAGCGAGCGTCCTTTTTAAATATAAAGGACTTTTCCCCTTTTCGATTTACAAACAGAGTGCCATTATCATTCACTTTGAGATTGAGTTGGTTTTCAGGTGCATCATGGCGAATTGCATATAATGGGAATGTATTTTTGACGAAAAGCTCAAATGCTGTATCGCCAAGTGAGCATCCTGATGCTTTTGGATGCCCTCCGCCGCCGAATCGCTTCGCAAATTCAGAAACATCGACCTCATCATATATGGTACGAAGTCCAATTTTTTTAGTGCCAACATTTAGTATAGCAATTAAATCAAGATGAGGATTTAGCTTTCCAAGTGCATTTCCAAGTTCAGAAATGTATTGTTCTGCATGAACAACTCCCACACAATAATCTTCAATGAAGGTTTGCACCATTTGTCTATTTTTTGAGTTAATATATCTTTCAATTTTCTTATCTTCGGTATCTAAAAGAAATTCTTCCGCTTCTGTTAACTGGAAAGTATCTCGATTGTTCTGAAGTCGTTCTAGCATCTTCGTTTCAAACTCTTCAATTCCAATAATAAAAAATAAATCATTTAAGCGTTTCGCTTCTATGCGATTTTCAGTTTCCCATTCCCATGTATCATATAATCTTACAAGTTCAATAAACTCCTCTAAGCCATTATGTTTTTGGATGAGGTTCTTTTCAAGAAGAAATTCATAGTAGAGCGAAGTTGCACAAGTTTTCTTACCTGTCTCATATTCAGCCTGTACAAATCCCCAGTCATATTTATTAAAATGCATGGCTGTCTTATGATGGTCAACCATTTGTATGTAGTGACCCGCCTTATGACGTTTTTCCAATGCTTTTTCGTTTTTATCGTTCACTGCAAGATCGGTTATGTATACTTTTGCTTGACGGTGTTCTGGGTTTTCAATATATTTTTCCACACGCTCGTTTAAGTTTCGGTAAGAGCAATAGGAGACATCAACCTCTTCACCAAATGCCAGTTTGGCAACAAGTCCACATCCTACTCCGTCTAAATCACTATCTGAAAATAACTTTATCAAGTCGGATTCCCCCTTTTACTCCTAGTTTCGATTAGATTTGCTATTTTCATACACATGTACTACTTTACACTAAAAATGAAAAAAGGACGAGTATTGGTTGTCAATCGAATAATTTTCACCTACCATTTTGTCATTTTTGTGATATAATCCTTTAATCATCAAGGAAGGCAAAAGGAAATCATCTATGCATCAAACATTTAATTTAAAAGAAAAAACTAAATTATTTTTCCATATCCTCTTTCCAATTTTGGCCACACAGATTGGTCTTAATCTCATAAATTTTGTGGATACGATGATGTCTGGTCGCGCTGGAGCAAACGACCTTGCAGGGGTTGCGATTGGTTCAAGTCTTTGGGTACCGGTATACACAGGCTTGTCGGGGATATTAGTAGCGATGACACCCATTATCGCTCAGTATGTTGGAGCAAGACAAAAGAATAAGGTTCCATATTCCGTTATGCAAGGTATCTACATCTCTGTTGTCGTCGCTATAGTCGTTGCTATAATTGGTGGATTTGTGCTTGACCCAATTTTAGGTTTTATGAACCTTGAATCCGAAGTACGAGAAATAGCTAAGGAATATCTGATTGGACTTTCATTTGGAATTGTTCCTCTTTTTGTTTATTCTGTATTGAGATCATTTATTGACGCACTGGGTCATACACGGGTGACGATGATTATTACTCTTTCTTCGTTACCAATTAATGTATTGTTTAATTATCTGTTGATTTTTGGGAAGTTTGGTTTTCCTGAGTTAGGTGGTGCGGGTGCAGGTTATGCCACAGCGATTACCTATTGGCTGATTGTGTTTTTAGCTGTTTGGATTATTTTAAGTCGACCTCCATTTACTGAATATCGTGTTTTACGGAAACTTTACTCAGTATCCTTTTCAAGCTGGGGAGAAATCTTAAAACTTGGGTTGCCGATTGGGTTTGCAATCTTTTTTGAAACAAGTATTTTCTCAGCAGTTACATTGCTAATGAGTGAATTTAATACGACTACCATTGCAGCTCACCAAGTCGCAATTAACTTTGCGAGTTTGCTCTACATGATTCCTTTAAGTATTTCGATGGGACTTACAATCGTTGTTGGCTTTGAGGTCGGAGCGAAACGATTTAAGGATGCAAAACAATATAGTATACTTGGCATTTGTATCGCTGTTATTATGGCGCTTGTTTGTTCAATGATTATACTTTTGTTTCAAGAGCCAATTGCAAAAATGTACTCTACAAATGCCGCAGTTATCGGGTTAACGACTCAATTTTTACTATATGCGCTGTTTTTTCAGCTTTCAGATGCCATTGCGGCACCAATTCAAGGTGCACTGCGTGGATATAAGGACGTAAACACGACTTTTGTGATGACACTTATCTCTTATTGGGTGATTGGTTTGCCTGTAGGATATGTCTTGGCAAAATTTACAACGCTTGGTGCGTTCGGTTATTGGATTGGCTTGATAGTAGGGTTAGCTGCCGGTGCTGTAACATTATCTGGTCGTTTAGTCATTGTCCAGAAAAGAGCAGCACATGTGAAGTTTAGTGAAGAATGAAGGAAACCAGCCTTTTGAGGGCTGGTTTTTGTGTGTGAAATTTTCTCTAAATTTAACTTTATGGACATTATTTTGATTTTATGGTCAATCTTTTATTTTTATGGCCGTTAATGTAAATTTATAGCCGATATTTTTCGTTTATGGCTGTTAGTCAATTACTCCATCATCTCATTCAAAAACTTGATCTCTTTCTCATGGGAAAAGTGATTCTCGTGAGGGGTTTCGAGTACAAACGGAATATCACCAAACACGGAACTTGTTAATAATTCTTTGATTTGTTCTACTTTTATCTCCCCAAAAGGGATATTGGCATGTCGGTCCTTCATAGACCTAGTTGGGTATGCTGAATTGTTTAAATGAACCGCTTTTAAATGTTCAAAAAAACCGAGTTCAGTCCCTTTTGCTCCAACCTCATCCCAATTGTCTCCATCCCAAACACCGCTTGCGAATACATGGCAAGTATCTAAACAAAAACCAATTTTATCAGGAAACTCTGTTAGCTGCCTTACTTGGACTAGCTCTTCAAGCATTGTGCCAGTTGGCCCACTTTTACCGGCATTATTTTCTAATAAAAGCATTGCTTCCCCCTCCCACTTCGACAGAACCTCATTGAGGGTTCCAATCATCCGCTGATAGCCTTCTAGTGGGTCTGAAGCGTTTTTCAATACACCAAAATGAACAACTACACCAATCGATCCGCATTCATTTGCAATCTCTAAATCATTTAATAACGAGTTCTTAACATGGTCGATTTGTCCTTCATCCGCAACTAAATTGGTTGGATACGGTGTATGGGCAATGGTTTGGATATCATGCTCTTTACAAAATTTCGCACATTCTTGTGCATCAAGAATATTATATTCTTTAACTGACAGGCTTCGTGGATTTTTTGGAAAGTATTGAAAGGCATGTGCTCCAATTTTTTTTGCATGTTGGGCAGCCCCTAAATACCCTTCCCTAATACTAATATGACTCCCAAATCTCATGATTTCGTCTCCTATCCTACATATATAGTTAGTTTTTCTATCAGAGTAGGAACTATTCAATTAATGGACATACTAGTTTTGAGGTGAGAAAAATGGAAGACTTTACATCAAAAGACGAGACTGTACAAAATAAATCAATCGAAGAATTAGAAGAGGAAATGGGGTTATACATTGTTTCACCTGAAAAAATTAATTCTATTTTTGAAGAAGAAGAGCAATGAAAAAAGAGCGAAAACCAACTCGCTCTTTTTGTTCAATATCTATTTATTTAATGAAAATACGACCACAGACTCGTTGCTCTCCAGACAATGGCAAACGAACATAAACTGATAAATGTTCCACTAAGTATTTTGGCTACTCTTTTATGTGTTCCTTTAAAAATGGAATGTGCGAAGCTAAATGCAAAAATCAAAAATAATATGATTGAAATCTCCATATACATATTCATCTCCATAAAAATACCCCTTTCAAATCTAGACATGCTGAGATATTTTGACGAGTCTCTCTTATTATCATCAGATTATAAGGGAAACTAAGGAGTTGTACAACAGAAATTAGTACTAATTGTAAATATTTTCTTGTTTTGTTTACAATTTCTTCACATTTTCCATTTCCTCAAGATAGACATGCTGCAACTGAAGCTTTTCTTCAATTGATAGACTGGAGTCGAAAATTCGTCTGCTTGCCATAAAAAATTTTTCATAGGGAGTTTTGCGAAGTCTTGGATGGGTCAATTCATCTAGTATATCCCTTCGAATTGTGGAACGCAGAATGTCTTCACTGCTCATGTCCTTTTGCCATAGCCGACGATTCATCCAAAGCGACTGATATGCTTTTAAGAGTTGATCAAAATTAACAGGATCCATTTTCAATATAGCTCCTTTTATACCCGAGAGCCCATCAAAAGATGGGCTCTAAGTACTTAATCGTCAAACTTATATGTCCAATATACTTCTGTTCGTAGCCACTCAATAATTTCATTATCACTGTCATCAATCTTTTGGAGCAGATTTCCCATCAAGCCTTCTGTTTGGGAACGATGTGCTTTCAATGTCGCAATCTTCTTGTCTAATACTTCACTTACATCGAATTCAACATCATGTTCACCAATTTTTTCAACACGGTCATGAGTGATTGCTTTGCAGTAAACAGTTGGTCTATTTTCTTTCGGAATACGCTTAACTGCACGAATGGTTGCTTCTCCTGTTGCATCATGGTCAGGATGGACACCATGTCCAGGATAGAATGTAATAACAAGAGATGGATTTACTTCCTTGATGATTTCCTCAATTGTGTCTGCGATTCTTTCTGAATCTAAAAATTCTAATGTTTTATCACGATATCCTAGCATGCGGAGATCGCTTATTCCACATGCTTTACAAGCTTCTCTTAGTTCTTTTTTTCGAATCTCAGGCAGGGTTTCTCTCGTTGCAAAAAACGGATTTCCTAAATTTCTGCCCATTTCCCCAAGGGTTAGGCAGGCATATGTAACAGGAACCCCTTTTTGTGTATTTAAACTAATTAAACCTGATACTCCAAATGCTTCATCATCTGGATGTGGCAATACAATTAAAATATGTCGCTCCATTTTACTACTCCTTTTATTAAAATATGCCGTTGAAGTTCCAAAACTCTAGAATGGGGTTGTGCTAATTTGCAGCGCAACTGCGAGTTTGCCTTCCTCATCATGACCTGCTAGTAATAAACGGTCCTTCTCGTCAAGCTCCCAATCTGTTAACCCTTCTGCATAAATCCAGCCAATATCCATCTTAAGGCCAACACGGTACGGATCATTTCCAACGATTTTTCCTTCTGTATACGTAACAAGGGCATTTCGAATAAATGCACCCGCTGATGTTTTTTTAGCGCCAGAATGCACTGCATATGCGCCATTTGTAGTTTCAAGGTGAATATAAACGTTTTGATTGGCAAAACGGTTAATTATATCCTGAATGTCTTCTTTTTTTATCGGTTTCAAATGTGAATCCTCCAAACTCTAAATAAATATGTATTCATATATAAATATTAACGATTTTATCAATAAAATTCCAATAATGCGAACTGCAAAATCAAATTAATAGCAATCCCTTGAAAAGATGGTATGATTTTCTACGTATTGGACATATTACGTATATGAAGAAGGTGGTGAACAAAATTGGCAAGAGAAAACCTTGAACTAGTAAATAATATGGAATTTGGTATTACTTCAAAATTCATTCCGAATTTATGTGAAGCAAAAACGTTAAAAGTTGTTGAGATAAATCATACTTCAGTTCGAATTGAACTGGAATCAAAGCAAAAAGGGGTCTTCCCACTTTCCCATTTTCAATACTTAATTCGTCATGGGGCATTAGTTCTATCAAAGGATGAAGATGAAGAAACTGCGTGATTCAAATATGTCTTGGCTCATTTGTGCCTAGATTTTTTAGCTCACGAGGTGGGTCATAAAGACGTTGCCACAGGAAGTGGCGTACTTAGTCTTTGATCTTATGCTCGAAAACTTTCCATTGAAATCTGTGGCATCCTCCATTCATTCTACTGTTCGATATGTCTGGATAATTGCTGAATAAAGTTAAAACAACCATCTGAATGGATGGTTGTTTTTATTTGGTGTTATTCACCTAAGTTTTCTTCTTTTAACACAGACCCAATTCCTTCTAAGGCTGCATCTGCATCATTACCTTCAGCTTGAATCACGATTTGTGAACCTTTTGGTACACCAAGAGACATTACACCCATAATTGATTTAAGGTTTACAGATTTACCGTTGAAAGTAAGTGTAATTTCTGATTGAAATTGACTTGCTTTATGTACGAGCTTTGTAGCTGGTCTTGCATGTAAGCCAGCGTCACTTGTAATTGTAAATGTTTTTTCTGCCATAAAAAATCCCTCTTTCTATTATTGACTCATATATAGAATAGCCATTAACCTATGTGATAATCAAGTGTATTTTTTTAGAATTGGCAATTTGCACAGAAAAATGTTTTCCTGGATGACACTTCTTTCTTCTTTATGATGGATCCACAACGAACGCACACTTCACCTTCTCGGTCATATACTTTACATTTTTCATCATAACCGCCGGTTAAATGATCCCCCTTAAAAAGTGGCTGTTCCATGTATCCACCAAATCGAATGGCATCTTGAAATACAGAATGAATCGATTGATACAATTTTTGAACTTGTGTATCATCCAATGTATCAAACGTCCTGGTTGGTAGAAGTTCTGCAGCAAAGCAAATTTCATCAGAGTAACAATTACCGATCCCTGCAATAAAATCCTGATCGACAAGCGTTGTTTTAAGCATTCCCCTTTTGTTTTCAACTAAATCTTCAAAAGATTGAAGTGTAAAACCAGGTTGCAGAGGTTCTGGCCCTAAATCTGCTAATTCGGATTCAACTTGGTCAGGCGTTAGTAGATGTAAGTATCCTAATCTTAATCCAATAAAACAAAGTTGATGGGATGTAAATCGAAGAATTACTTGTTTTGTTCTTGAAATTGAATCGTTATTTGTTTCAATATACATCAAACCGCCAAGCATAAGATGAAGAAGTAATTTATTTCCGCTTTCAAGTTCAAAAATGAGATGCTTCCCTCTACGGCGGATTTGAGTAATTTTATTTCCGACAAGCTCTTTAGTAAAATCAGAAACCGAAGTATTGATGGATTTTTCACGATTTACTTCCACATCTTGAATGACATGACCTGCTACTTTTAGTTGAAGGAGGTTTTTGTATGTTTCCATTTCTGGCAACTCAGGCATTTTCACACCTCCGATGATTATTTACATTTAGCATAAACAATAAATGAATATTTCATGTATCTATAAAAGCCACGAAGGTGTGATTCCCTCGTGGCTTTGATTAGTGAAGTTTTGAAATTTCATTTTGGAGCTGTTTCGTGCGCTTTGCATTTCCTTCTGCGAAGTTCGCAAGTCTTTCTTTCAGTTCAGGATCATTATGAACTCTTTCTGAGGTAATCAAGTAGCGTCGCATCAGTTCAGACTCTGCAGTATAGGCTGTTTCTAGAACTTCCTTTAAAGCATCCTCGGTTAACGCATCTTCACGATCATGATCCCGATCAAAATCCTTTTCATGATTCATCAAAATCACCTCTATAAAAGTATCTGCTTTTTTTAAAGGAATATGATGATAAAGGCGAGGAAAAATTTTATTCGAATACCCCCATTATCGGTTGTCCATTTTTAACCTGAGTTTGTACACCTGTTTCGTCTTTTGCAACACTACCAGATACAATAACATAATCAATCCCTTTGGATAAGGATGCTGGTTTTTCGGCTGTTGAAGTGTCGATGATCTCATGGTAGTCAAAAACCGTAATATCTGCGGTAGCTCCAACATGAAGCCTTCCTCTTGTACTCATAGCTGGTGCAACTTCTTCAAGTTGTCTTGCGGAATGAATGGTAATTTTCTTCATCCCTTCCATCAGTGGTAAGATATCAAGGTCACGAATGTAACGCCCGATAAACCTCGAAAAGGTTCCCGCTCCTCGTGGATGATTAAACTCACTGTCCATCGTTGCATCGCTACCAATCATACTATGGTCTACTTGTAATGCTTGAATGAGCTCGTCCTCATCCATCGCATAAACAATAACTTGTCCACCTTTCTTACGGTAAATAGGAAATGTTTCCTCCGTTAGTCTCTCAGTTGTACCCGCTACTTGAATGTCGGAATAGGATATGCCAAACCTTGATTGCCAGTCTCCACTGAGACGCTCAAATGAAATATCTGTTGCCCAAGAATCGTATGGGTACACATCATATGTAACTTGGTAGCCATCAGCACGAGCTTCTTCAATTAGGGCTATTGCTTCATCCATCGCACCTGTCCCACCTGTACTGTGAAGATGCATAAAATGAACCGGGGCATCTAACTCCCTTGCATAACCAAGAACTTCTTTTACTGAATCAATACTTGTATGTTCGCCTGTTAGACTAGAATGCCTACCATGGAAATGTGTAACAATGCCATATTCCTTTGCAACTTTCATGAGGGCCCTGATTTCATCAGGAGTTGTTCCTGGATAATACTCAGGGCTAAAAGCAAGTGCGAGCGCACCTTTTTTAATTTCCTCATTTGCCCGTTTTACCATATAGTCAATTTGTTCCTGAGTTGGTGTGCCATGGTTGCCAAGTCCGGCTTCATAACGTAAACGTACCGCAAACAAGGCACCCCCATAGTTTACTGATGTTGGATGATTTTCATATTGATTAAAAAAACCGTTAAAATCAACCGTACACCCATGCATGGAAAGATTTGTTGTTACCCCATCACCAATCTTGAACTTTGCTGCCATTGGATTTGGATTGAACGAAAGCATATCTATAAAGCCGGGACTTACGATTTTTTGATACGCATCAATTTCGGTCTCTCCACGTATAGGTGATTTAGTAACCGCAGCCACTTTGTCGTCCTTAATTCCAACATGATAGCCAATTTTCATGGTTTCCTTGTCTGGATCTATCACAATTCCATTTTTAATCACGATATCATAAGTTACGTTCTCAGGTTCTTTAGTCGATGTCATTTGTTTATATTTGAACTCTTTAATGTCCAGTTTGTCCTTTTTTGATTTAAAACCGATGAGCTGTTCCCCATCAAATAGAAACTTATCTCCACTTATTTTATCAAGTTGGGTTGTCTTATTGGTCGCTAAATCATGAACAAAAGCAGAAATCTTCCCTTGGTCTTTAATTGTGTAGACAATATGCTCCAGCTCGGGATCTGCATCGACCCAGTCAACAGTCGCCTTTTTTGATGGAAGGTCAACGACGAATAGGTCCATATGGGAATCAAATTCAGGTGTGTTAAAAATGATTTCGGCTTTTTGCTTTTCGGGATTTGTCTTGGCATAGAGCATCCCTTCTTCATAGCCGTTTTTAAACTTAATATTACTGATTTTAGCAGAACCCTCAAACGGAATTTCGGAAACGGTTTCTTTCGTGCCAATATTAATCATCTCGATAAAATTGCTGCCGTCATCTTTCTTTCCGTATAAATACAACAAGTGTGCGTCCGGATTCACTTCTACCCCTCTATAACTTTTATCAGGACTGTTAGGAACTTGGTAATCCACCCATGGTGTCACGTTCTCAATTACAGCTTGTTGTCGGTCCCCGATGTAAAGTTTTTTTTGACCGTTTTCCTCTAACAAGGCGAGAACTTGATTCCCATAAAAGGTAATCCCATCTATCTTAAAGCCATTCACAACCAGTTGGCTTTTTACCTCCTCATCAGTGTCGGTAAAAGACTCAGATGGAGAAATGATTTTTGAGCCGAAAAAGGCAACAAACAAGACAGCTGCTAACGTCACACCATATCTAATAAATCGATTTTTCATAATTATCACCCTAATAAAAGAGGAAAAAATCTCGAATCCCGAAATCTTTTCCCCTTAATCAAATGCGCCTTGGCGTATTTGTGCCCGATTTTTAGGCCCACATGAAGTGGGTCATAAAGACGTTGCCACAGGATGTGGCGTTTGTAGTCTTTAATCTTACTTACTGCTCGAAAAATTCTCTCTGAAAAATCGTGGCATCCGCCGTAGGCATAAACTATATTCAGCGGTGTTTTGCTCGGCCGGATATAGTTTATTTATTCCTTCAACGCTGCTTCTAGAGCAACCTCAATCATATCATTAAAAGTTGTTTGACGTTCTTCAGCTGTTGTTTCTTCTCCCGTTAAAATATGATCACTTACTGTTAAAACTGATAATGCATTGCGACCAAATTTCGCCGCTAATGTGTAGAGTGCCGTTGTTTCCATTTCAATCGCAAGAATCCCATACTGTGCCCATTTTTCTAATTCAGCATTTTCATTATAGAAAACGTCACTAGTGAAGACATTTCCAACTTTAAGATTAAGACCTTTTTCAGTCCCTGCTTCATATGCTTTTTTCAATAAATCAAATGATGCTGTTGGGGCATAATCGACACTACCAAAATTGATGCGGTTCATTTGTGAGTTCGTTGAGGAAGTCATCGCTAAAATGACATCTCGTACTTTCACATCCTTTTGAATCGCACCGCAAGTTCCAACTCGAATTAAGTTTTGGACTCCATATTCATTCATTAATTCATGTATGTATATTGAAATGGATGGAACCCCCATACCTGTTCCTTGGACAGACACGCGCTTTCCTTTATATGTACCGGTAAAACCGAGCATTCCACGAACTTCATTGTAGCATTGAACATTTTCAAGAAAGTTTTCAGCAATATACTTTGCACGCAATGGGTCTCCTGGAAGCAATATTGTTTCAGCGATATCCCCTTGCTTTGCTCCAATATGTGTACTCATTCATGATCCTCCTATGTAGGTAAAATTACACTTTTACTATGTTACCACAATTCCATTCTACTTAAAAAGTTTGATTAACGCAAAAATATGGGGAAAGATAAGATTGTATCATCATCAAAAAGGGGGTATTCGTACATGGCAAACGAAAAAATGAGCAAAAAATTAAGACAAGCTGTTGACTATGCAAATGCAACTGACACCACAAAAGGTGTTGGAAATCCGCCAAATACATCGAAAAAAGCAAAAGATGGCTTTATGCAGCCTAAATAATTAAAAGAGAGTTCAAAAGGAGGATGAAAAGGACCAAGAAGTTCGAGGCGGCGAAGCTTCGAGCACCGGAACGTATGTAATTGATACGCGAGGAGCGGAAAAGCAAGCCAACGAAGAAATTCGATGTGTCATTTCACCGGACTTTTTGAACATCCTATTGGAGGGAATAAAATGGGTAAGAAAAATCGTAATCGTATTAATGCTCCAAAGAAAAACAACCATACTCCACCTGAAGCAATTGAAGCGGAACAAATCGCTCACGGTAAAGAATTTTCAGCTGCTGGTGGCCGTAAAAACGGACCAGGGCATAATGAATAAATTGAAAAAGGGCGTCCGATTGCAGGGCGCCCTTTTTCAATTAGCTATGGCGGCTAATAATTTGGTTAATTTTTGATTTGAGATTTGGAAGATCATTCGTCGTTACAGTGAAGTTTACAAAGGATTCATCCATATCCAATGCCTCAGCAAGGAAGCTACTTAACCCACGTGCACGTCGATCCACCTGCATCATCACTTCCACCCGATCTTCAGATTGAGGGAAGAACATTACTTCTACTTCATCTAATCTTCCACGATATTGTCCACTCGTTGGGACAAACTCAAATTCCTGTACAAATGGTAATCGTCTTCTTAGTCGGTATGGTGCCGCTTCGCAATCTACCTTACGTAAGCTAAAGCCTAAATCATATACCGCATTCAACACACCTGCTGCAAGTGGTGATGGAGAAACTGAAATATAATCTTTATCTGATGGGTCAATTGCATTTTTAATATCTAAGCCTGTGTGAATCCACACTTTTGATTTCCCGAACGTTACAGGTGTATCAAGTGGGAGGACGAATGAAAATGGAATTTCACGTCTTTCGTTACTTCCAATTGTAAAACGCTCAACAATTTTCACTTTTTCAATCGTTGCTTGTTGGTTAAACTTTTTGTCATTCGATTCTTTAATGTAGGTTGTCATTAAGGAAAGATAAATCTCGTCGATTTGTTGTTCCGTATTTCCTCCAACAATTTCAACAACGCCAGAAACCTTGTCACCAGCCCTAAGTTGGTCAGTTGTTAACTTAGTATCAACTCTTGCACTTCCTATCCCAATACTTGAAAAAAGTTTATTAAATAAAGACATGGTCATTCCTCCTAATGCTTGATATAAAACTATACGACTGGGCATGAAAAAAGTTTCTACAGAAATGATATTTTTTCATTAAAAAACGACGGGTTTCCCCGCCGTCATATGTACCTAGTCTTCTTCTTCGTCAATTACACATTTAAAGAGTAAGTATTCAAAAGTAATATCTGCTAGTTCCTCTAGCTCTTCCTCGCTTGGGGCAAATCCCCTTTGGACAAGCTCGTTATAGAAAAACTCTGCAATTTCCTCCGTATCAATAACAACCTCAATCTCCTTCAGCATGATCGCCCCCTTTACTTAAGATGTATGATGTAAAAACGTCACCTATGTCATTTCATATGTATATTATTTTTTAGTCATGAAATCAAAAGTTCATACATAGGATGGAATATAAGAATTGGACAAGCCTAATGGAGGGGTTCTCATGACAAAGCAAGCCGTTATTGTAAAATTTCCAGTACAAGCAGAAGTGAATCGCACCAATAAATTACTAGCATTTATTGACGGAGACGGGTTTGACAAAGTGTTAGGAAAAGTAACAAAAGGATTATTTTCGTTTATTTTGTTTTTAGGGATCCCTTATTTCTTTTATGTGTTAGTACAAGCGTTACTCATGGGTTAATCGTTACCTTTCCCAGACTCAAATTTTTGTAGATTTTTCATTGCTAAATCCATAACATCTTTATATTTCTGATCCTGGAACATGTCGTACAGGATCTTGTAGTCGTTGTACACATCTAATAAACCGTCAATGATTTCTTTTTTCTCTTTTTTAATACGCATATGATCTTTCTCGGATTTACGATAGATATCCATATTTTCATACATCCCCGCATTATTGTTTTTCTTTTTCACAAAATACTTCAACGAATATTTTTGAAGGAATGTTTCAGCTTGATCAAAGTCTGCAAGTAGTGTCAGCTCATCCTCTCCTGCTTCGAGCCACTCACCGTCTGTCACTCTCGCTAGTTCGTAAATCACATCCTCCCACGCACCCTCTTTGTATCTCCAAATTTCAGTGTGAATCCCAACAATTTTAAACACATCATTGTCATATCCTTGCACAAAGACAAGGTCACCAAAATAATATTTGTATTCAATATCGATTTTTTCAATTTCCATCGGCCTTGCTTTATATTGGGAAAGCAAGGTTAGGGCCGATTCTGAGTAAAATGCCTCGCCTTTATTAACTTTATATAGAAAGTTTCCATCTAGCTTACGGATATCGGTCACAGATCCAACTGTTCCATATAACTTAACAACGACGATATCCCCGATTTTGTATTTTGGCTTTTTGCTTTTATCATCCATATCCTCATCCCTCTGCTTTGGTGTCGATTTAAAGGGTGTGACATAGTATATGCAAGTCTTTTGCAAAACGGCAATATAATAGGGCTTGTGAATCAAGAAATATTAAGGGTGGGCGAGCCTAAAATTTGTGGAGGTGAAGTGTTCGTTATAGAGGTTTATTTTGGGGAGAATGTTAGTGGCAGTATTTTTAAAATAGTGGGAGTAAAACATGGATAGCGGCAGTAAATCCAAGTTAGTGGCAGTAATTTAACCTAGTGACAGAAAATCTTGGATAGTGACAGTATTTTTTCATTCTTAATATCTAGTTGCTCAGAAAACGTAAAAAACCACCGAGATTCTGCATCTCAGTGGTTTATATCAATCTTCGTTTTCATAAAGATCCCAGGCCTTATCGAAAGTAGACATACTTTTTAAATATTGGCCGTTTAACTCCAAATAAGAGCTTAATTCATTGTAATCCTTCGAATAGATTGGAAAGCTATGATCCAAATAGATGTCATTTGCAAATTGACTAATCTCATCTTTCGCTTTTGCCGTACGAAATTTTACAATATAGTGATAAAATGACTTTCCCATAACAACCACATCCTACATAAGCGTTCGTTTTGTCATTTTATCATGATATCGAATCAAGTCAACTGAAAATGACTTAAAAACGGAAGTAGTTATGCTTTAAAAATCGCGGAATCTCCATTAGTTCTTTATAGCTAATTGTCTTCAAAAGTTTTTTTGTATCGATTAACATGAGTTGGTCTTCAATTTCATTTATTATGTTTTCTTCTTGATACTCCATTCCGCATTCATCACACTTTACACTAGGTGTATCGGTAATTTCAATTGCTCTTGTTCCATCTGGAAGTTCCCAAAATACACTGTTTGTTGCTTCTTTCGCCTTTTCCGAATCACACCACATACAATTCAACAATATAACCTCCAATCACATTTAACTAGATTTTTCATCTTCCTTACTAGAGCCCTTCATTTTTTGTAAAGTAGATTGGTATTTTTTCTCCTTCAATTCGTCCCGTTTATCACGTTTATCTTTTAATGTGCTATGACTTGGGTCTTCATTGTATTTCTTTCTACGAGAAATTCGGTTTATGCCTTCAGGGACAAGGTTAAAGCCATCACCTAGAAGACCCGCTATACCCGCAGTTGATTTTTTATCTTCGAGCGAGCCTACATGCTCTGTAAAATAAGCGTCTGCACGGCCGGGTACATAGTTTTCTGGCTCTGGATACGTGGTGATGACTCCTTCAAAATTACGTAACACCACTTTTTCCGGACTTTGCGAAAGCAGATAATTTGGCTGAACCGCAATTTTTCCGCCACCACCAGGTGCATCTACGACAAAGGTTGGCACGGCATAACCTGAAGTGTGACCACGTAAACCCTCGATAATTTCTAGTCCTTTAGAAACAGGTGCTCTAAAGTGACCAATTCCTTCAGATAAATCACATTGATAAATATAATAAGGACGAACTCTGATTTTGACCAAATCATGCATAAGCTTTTTCATGATTTCCACACTATCGTTAATGCCTGCTAAAATAACAGATTGGTTTCCGACTGGCACACCACTGTTAACCAGCATTTCACACGCTTTTTTTGCTTCCTCTGTAATCTCAATAGACGTATTAAAATGTGTATTTAACCATACAGGATGGTATTTCTTTAAAATATTACACAGGTTTTCTGTAATTCGCTGCGGGAATACAACAGGTGCCCTTGTTCCGATACGAATGATTTCCACATGCGGAATCGCCCGTAAATTTTTCAAAATGTACTCAAGAATATTGTCATTGATCAGAAGGCCGTCACCACCTGAAATAAGGACGTCACGTACTTCAGGAGTGTTGGCGATGTAGCCTATCGCAGCATCAAGCTGTTTTTTCGGCACACCCATACCGATTTGGCCGGAAAATCGTCTCCTCGTACAATAGCGGCAATACATTGAGCATTGGTTCGTTACTAAGAAGAGGACACGGTCAGGGTAACGATGTGTTAAACCAGGTACTGGTGAATCTTCGTCTTCTTCAAGAGGATCTTCTAAATCATATTTTGTTTTGTAAATCTCTTTCCCAATTGGCACTGATTGCATCCGAATTGGGCAACGTGAATCATCAGGATTCATTAACGATGCGTAATATGGTGTTATATTTAAAGGAATCGTCTTTGTGGAGATTAAGACACCTTCTTCTTCTTCTGGAGTCAGATTAATGACCTTACGTAAATCATCGATTGTGCGAATTGTATTCGTCAATTGCCAAATCCAATCGTTCCACTGCTCATCCGTTACATCCTTCCATAATTCAATGTCCTTCCAATGACGCTTAGGTTTATATAAGTTCATCTGCATAAAAAATCTCCTCCCTACTCTTATTAACATGCAAGTAGCATGCCAACTGTTAAGTAGAAAAGAGATCTAAATGAAAATATGGGTCTAATTATTTTTTTTTTGCAATTTGTATTGCAGGGTTTGACGAGGAATCTCTAGAAGTTTTGCCGCTCTATTGATGTTCCCGCCTGACTTTTTCATGGCTGCATCGATCAAAGAGTTTTCGGTTTCTTGTATGACTTCACGAAGCGGTCTTAATGTGACTGTAGACTTTGGTTTGGTATCGACAAGATGAACCGGTAATAAATCCGTTGTAAGTGCTGTTCCTTCAGCCATAATCATTGCATGTTCAATGATATGTTTTAATTCCCTTACATTCCCTGGCCAAAGGTAATTAGCAAATAATTGAAGGACCTCATTATCAACCTTTGAGACACTTTTTTGAAAGCTATGGTTATATAGTCCAACAAAGTGGTCGACTAAATATGGTATGTCCTCAAGTCTGTTCTTTAAAGGAGGAATCTCTAAAGAGAAAACATTCAAACGATAATACAAATCTGGTCTTAGTTCATGATCCCTCACGCAATCTGTTGGATATTTGTTTAGTGCAACAATCACGCGAACATCGACTTGAAGTGTCTTCGGGCTGCCAATTCTCCGAACCATCCCATCCTCAAGGACACGGAGCAATCGGGATTGGAGCTCAAGTGGCATCGAATTGATTTCGTCTAAAAAAAGCGTTCCTCCATGTGCAATTTCAAATAACCCAGCACGGTCCACTGCTCCCGTATAGCTCCCTTTAACCGTTCCAAATAAAATACTTTCTAATAAACTTTCGGGTAACGCTGCACAGTTTTGCGCGATAAAAGGAGCTTGCCTTCGTGGTGAGGTATTATGAATCGCTTGCACAAGAAGCTCCTTACCAGTTCCGGTTTCACCATACACTAAAACAGTTGATGATGAGTTCGCAACTTTCATTGCTTGTTTTTTTACATTGTTGAAGCGCTCATTTTTCGTCAGGATGTCATGAAAAGTGTATTTTGCTCCATATAATTCCTGAGGCTTTTTTGAAGGACTGCGAACCTTTGATTGCAGGTCCATCAATTTATTGGATAAATCTTTAATCTTCGAATAATCTTTTCCAATTTCAACAGCACCAATGAATTTACCATTTATATGGATGGGTAAAGTCGTATTTACCGTATCAATCAGCTTTCCCCATTTGTTTTTATAAGTTTGGGGAAGATGATAAATCGGCTGTTTTGTGCGAATGACCTTTAATAGAGTACTAGAATCCTCATTTAAAGAAGGAAAGACCTCGAGAAGATGCTTACCAAGTACCTCATCCCGGCTAAGCCCATCATGCTCGGCTGCTACCTGATTATAGAAGATGGTGATTCCTTCCTCATTAACAACATGTATGGCTTCATCAATACTATCTAAAATGGCAATGACAAGTTCTTCCCCGATTTGCACTCATCTCCACCTCCCTCATCACATGATGAAAATCCGGCGCTTACTGCCGAAAAATTGGCAGGTTCAGTCAATTGATAAATCCTTGACCCACACATTCATGTCTTCAATCTTATCAAAAATATAGCAGTTGTTTGTGAGTCTGCCAGTATAAGAGTATCCTAACTGGTAAAAGCTTTTATTCATTCCATATGAAAGTGCCCTTGCAATTGAATAGGCACAATATATTCCATTGTTAATAAGCTCCATTTCCAGTTGTATTAAAAGCTTCTTCATTAAGCCGTGTTTCCTATACGCATCCAAGGTTGCACAATCGGTTAGCTCCGCATTATGAAAGCTATAATTAACTTCGGCTGAGGCGCTACTAATAATCACGCCATTGTCGAGAGCGACATAAAAAACCGTGGAATCCTTCATTGCTTTCTGAATATAGTCTGGGTTGTTTAATGGAGTTGGATAAATCTTGAACACAGTATCATACAATTTAGCAAGTTGCCCTGCATCTTCGGGTGTTGCTTTGCGGATTAGAAATTGAGTGTTTGTTTGATTATTTTTTCGCGGATTCCTTAAGATGTCGGTTATTATTTGTTCTTCTTCCATCCATTTATCACTATTTCTTCTTTCATTTGTAAAATACTTCGTAACAAAATAGGCATCACTGCCATTAAAATATTTTTGAACCATTGCCTCAATCATAAAGCCACATTTCATAAATTCAAATAAGTCCTCACGTTTAGCCATACAAATAACTTTTTCAAAAGAATGGAATACTGCAAGCTCGTTAACCTCATCTAATAAGGTCATAAGATTACCTCGATAATCTAATACACGAAGTCTCCGGTTGAAATAGTCTACTACAATGTCTGCTTGATATGAAGCTGCATGTAATCGTTTTTGTTCATTGTATTTTTGACCTGACAACATCAAACCTCCTCATAGCATAGCCTTTTCATCTATCATATCATTTTTCAGAAACTTCACACCATGCTAAAATCGTTTGAGCAATGATTTCTGCCGTTTCAAACATCCGTTCAAGCTCAATATACTCATTTGGGTAATGAGCAACTTCAGTTGTTCCAGGACCAAATACAATGGTCGGGATATTGCCGACTGCTGTTAAAAGTCCGCCATCTGTTCCCCAAGGAGATGCCTCAATGATTGGTTCTTTCCCCAAGACATCTTTATACGTATTGATTAAAAGATTCATTAGTTCATGGTCAGGATCAATTGTACCAGGCACCCAACGTGCACCAAACCACTCAAGTCCAACTGGATGGTTTTGGAACCATGGATCTATTTCAGGTAATTTTTCAAGCCATTGTTGCATTTCAGCTTTTGCGTTCTCGATTGTTTCCTCAGGGGCGACACCCATTCGACCTTCAATGGTAACAACGTCTGGAACAGAAGACGGCCAAGTTCCTCCGTTTATTTTTCCAATATTAATAGGCACTGGGATTGGCGTATTTCTATAAAGTGGATCATTAATCTCCGCATTGCGAATCATTTCAAGCTTCAAAAGATGGTTAATTACCGTCATAGCCTTTTCGATTGCACTAACACCTTCATACCTCGTTCCACCATGTGCAATTCGGCCGTAAATATCAATTTTAAACCACATTGAACCTTGTTGTTTCGGGAAAATCTTCATATTCGTCGGCTCTGGGATTATGGCTCCATCTGCTTTATAGCCCTTGATAATCGTTGCAAGTGTTCCGGCACCACCACTTTCCTCTTCGATGACACTTTGGAAAATGACATCGCCTTTTAGTTGAATACCAGATTCCTTGATAGCTTGGATTGCTAATAGCATTGCGACATTTCCACCTTTCATATCAGTGGAACCTCGCCCATATAATTTTCCATCTTTCACTTCAGCGGAATACGGATCCATCTCCCATTGGGTGATATCACCTTCTGGAACAACATCAATGTGACCATTTAAGAGAAGTGATTTTCCCCCACCTGTCCCTTTTAGAACACCGACTACATTCGGACTATCGAGAAAGTTTGTTCTTGGGGAAACAAAATATGGATGCTTTAAAAGTTCCGAACCATTCGGTTCCCAGATGTCAATTTCCATCCCAAGTTGGCGGCATTTTTCTATAATAATTGCTTGCGAAGACCTTTCATTGCCTTGGAGACTCGGTTCTTGAACAAGCTTTTTTAATAGACGGATGCCTTTTCCCCTATTTTCTTGGATCCACTTCTTCACTTTATCGTTAGTATCACTCAAACACTTCCCCTCCCTTTAGGTTAGTTGTGAAATGGTTTCATCCCACTTCAATTCGGCACTCGTATTTTTTATCACATCTTCAATTGTAAAAGGAGTCATCACTTCTAATAGATGGAGGCCATCCTCTTTTACCTCAATCACGGCCATATCGGTAATGATAAGATTAACACAGCTTTTAGAGGTTAAAGGCAAACTGCACTCTTTAACAATCTTTGAGTTTCCATGTTTATCGACATGGTTCATTAAAACAATCACTTTTTTTGCTTTTTGCGCTAACTCCATTGCACCACCCATCCCAGGTACACGTTTACCTGGAACAATCCAGTTCGCGAGGTCTCCTTTTTCACTAACCTGAAGTGATCCAAGAATGGTTATATCAATATAACCCCGCCGAATCATACCAAAGGCAATTGAACTATCAAAATAGGACGAACCTGTAATGGTGGTTACGGGGTAGCCCGCGGCGTTACAAATATTCTCATCTTCTGACCCTTTTTCTGGGCTTGGACCGATCCCTAAAATGCCATTTTCAGCATGAATCATGACATTAATCCCTTCAGGGAGGTGATTTGGAACGAGGGAAGGAATACCAATTCCTAGATTCACAATCATACCATCTTTGACTTCCTGTGCAGCCCGTTTTGCAATCCGATTGCGAACATCTACTCCCATACCCATTTCCAATTCACCCCTCTACTCTTAATAATCATGTCTACATAGATTCCGGGTGTTACGATTTCTTCTGGATCTAATTCTCCTAATGGAACAATTTCCTCAACCTCGGCAATTGTGAATTTCCCAGCCATGGCAACAAGCGGATTCATGTTTCTGGCACTCTTATCATAGACAAGATTTCCAAATGGATCGGCCTTTTTAGCGAAAAGAATGGAAATGTCCGCTGTTAAAGGCTTTTCTAATAGATAGTTTGTGCCGTCGACTGGAATGATTTGTTTCCCATTTGATACGATTTCATTGTCAATTCCAACATCGACTAAAATACCACCAAGGCCAACACCACCTGCACGGATTCGTTCAGCAAGTGTGCCTTGGGGTGAAAATTCGATTTCCATTTTTCCATCCGTCATCAATTGACCTGCAACTGGATTCGAACCAATATGGGAGACAATACATTTTTTCGCGTGTCCTCGACTGACAAGTTTCCCAATTCCGATGTTGGGAAAGCCGGTGTCATTTCCAATCAACGTCAAATCTTTCACATTTTTTTCTAGCAATCCGTCTATTAACGCTGGGGGACTTCCTATTCCACCAAATCCCCCAAACATTACCGTTGTTCCATCATTGATATGTGTGAGTGCATCTTCTAGAGTTGAAATCTTATTGTATCGATTTTCAATCAATTATGGTCACCTCCAGATTATGTTGAAATGATTCCTTTTTTCTGTAGTTCTGCCTCAACATCTTCAAATGTTTGATCAAGGAGCTCGATTAACTCATCAATTTGTTGAGTTGTAATTGTTAAAGGCGGTGCTACAAGAATAGCGTCACCACCGACCCCTTCAATGCCAGCTGCAGCCGGATATAGTAACAATCCATTGTTTTGACCTTGACTAACAACCAGTGAAGTTAAGTCGATTTCTTTTTTAAAAGGGAACTTTGTGATCATGTCGGATACGAATTCGATTCCACACATCAGCCCTTTTCCACGAACATCGCCGATAATCGGGTGCTTTTTTTGCAATTCTTCTAGTTTGGTATTAAGATATTTTCCGTTTTTCGCAGATTTTTCAACTAGATTATGAGTTTCAATATAGCTGACGACTGCTAACGCAACAGCTGTAGATTGCGGGTTCGCACTATAGGTGTGTCCACTCATAATTAGCTTTGAGCCTTTTTGAATTGGTTCCATTACATTTTCACTAACGAGGGTTGCGGCAATGGGTGTGTACCCCGCACTCATACCTTTTCCTAGTGCAATGATGTCAGCATGTGTGTCCCAATGTTCAAGGGCAAACATCTTTCCGGTCCGGCCCATTCCTGTCATGACCTCATCAGCAATAAACAAGATATTGTGTTTTTTACAGATTTCTTTAATCACCTGATAATAACCAGGAGGCGGGACAATGGCACCACCCGCAGCTCCGATAATTGGCTCGGCAATAAATGCGGCAATATGATCGGCCCCAATTCTGTTAATCGCTTGTTCTAGCTCGGTTGCACACATATGATTACAAGCTGGATAAGTGGCGTTGAAAGGACATCGGAAACAATACGGTGGTTGAATGGTCGGAAAGTCTTCTAATAATGGTACAAAGCGAGCTCTCCTTCCGGTGTGTCCAGACATTGAGAGTGCACCAATCGTAATCCCGTGGTAGCTCATCCAACGTGACAATATTTTGTTTTTCCCTTTAATCCCTTTTTCTTGCCAATGCTGAATGGCAATCTTCATGGCCGTTTCCGTCGCCTCAGAGCCACTGTTCACAAAAAAAGACCAGTATTCACCGCCTTTTGCTAGGTCACTTAATTTTTTAGCCAATTTTTCTGCAGGTTCACTTGTGAACTGTGACCTGTAGACAAATGATATTTTGTTAGCCTGTTTTTCAATTTCTTCCATGATTTCTTTCACGCCATGGCCGATGCTAGCCGTGATGGCACCTGATGAGCCATCGATATATCTTTTTCCATTTGTGTCGTATAAGTAGATTCCATCCCCATGGCTAATCATCGGATATTCCTTATCCAATAAAGGTTTAATCAAGCGGGTTGCGTCCATCGCGAACCCCTCCTCACGAAAAATGGTATTACAGTCCTATTATGGTAATGGGTATGCTGCGTGTTTTGTGTTTGAGTGTTGTAAAAATTGGGCTGTGGATGGTGGACTAGGAATTTTATGTTTTTATGGTTGATGAAGGACTTTAACACGTGATATCTTGGCCATAGGGTCCTTCTTAGTGCTGATGAAGGACTTTAGCATGTGAGCTCTTGGCTATAGGGTGCTTCATAGTGCTGATGAAGAACTTTAGCATTGTGAGCTCTTGGCTATAGGGTGCTTCATAGTGCTGATGAAGAACTTTAGCATTGTGAGATCTTGGCCGTAGGGTCCTTCATAGTGTTGATGAAGAACTTTAGCATGTGAGATCTTGGCCGTAGGGTCCTTCATAGTGCTGATGAAGGACTTTAGCATGTGAGATCTTGGCCGTAGGGTCCTTCATAGTGCTGATGAAGGACTTTAGCATGTGAGATCTTGGCTGTAGGGTCCTTCATAGTGCTGATGAAGGACTTTAGCACGTGAGATCTTGGCTGTAGGGTCCTTCATAGTGCTGATGAAGGACTTTAGCATGTGAGATCTTGGCCGTATAGTCCTTCATAACCGAGATGAAGAGGAAAACCTGATGAAAACTCCCCGTGAATCCCCTTCATAGCCACGATGAAGAGGAAAACCACCTGAAATCTCCCCGTGAACCCCCTTCATAGCCACGATGAAGAGGAAAACCAAACGAAATGTCCACCGAATCCCCTTCATCAACTTTCTCTTATACAAACGCTATTTTTGTAAGCGGATACAATAGATAAAAGCCTATTATTACATCATATGTATGTAAGGATTGATAATTTCGTTAATTGCAGGTTTTTTCCTCTAAAAGGCTTTTGTGTATCCAAATGGCTGCTTGCATGCCGTCTCCCATGGCAATCGTTGTTTGTTCAGAGTGCACGGCTATATCTCCAGCTGCCCATACATGCTCGACGTTTGTCTTTTTTGTCCTGGGATCAACGATGATATGCTTATTTTCTGTTCGTTCAATGCCAAGCTGGGTAGCTAGTTCGGAACGGACTTCGTTTCCTGGAAACCCCAAAAATCCTCGGTCCCCATGTATGACTTCTCCACTTTTCAAGCGAACACCGACAAAATTTGAGGATTCCTCTTCAAGCAATACTTCCTCCGTATCATCCTGGATATGTGTGATTCCGTTTTGCTTTAACTTTGACAACAATTCGCTATCAAGTTTTTTCCAATCATGATTAATAAATGTGATGTCTTTTGTAAAATAGGTTAGAGTGAGTGCCATGTTTGCACCAGATTTTCCAGAACCGATCACAATTACATGTTTGTCTACTACTTCATATCCATCACAATCAGGACATACATATATTGATAAACCAAGGCATTTGTAGATGTTTTTGATGGGAGGAATATTGTCCTTTACACCTGTTGCCAGTAACAACCTTTTAGCAAAATAGGTATCTCCACCGCGGCAATATAACTTAAATATCCCATCCGCTTTTTCAACCTTTGTAACTTCATTTTGTATAAAAGAAACACCAAGTTTTTCAGCCTGCATTTTTCCAAGTTTTCTTAAAGTTTGTCCACTCACACCGTCTGGCCAGCCTAAAATATTATGGTAAGACCTGCAAATGGTGGAACGTCCGTCATTTGAATCAATCACTGTTATTTTATGTTTATATCGTCCAAGTTGGATTGCTGCCTGTAGACCAGCAATACCTCCACCGATAATTGTAACATCATATTGTACAGACATACTTTCACCTCGTATAAGACATATACCTTTTATCTTTTGTTTATAATAGAGGATTCTATTCAAAAAAAGTAAGTTTACATAATGTAATTATGGTTAAACAAGAAAAATAACTTTACATAATATTTTTATGATAAACCACCATCCTTACCTCTTTTTAACCCAATAACAAAAAAAAGCTCCTTTCTGAACTGACCTAGCCAAATGAGACATATATAAAACACCTATCCATATTAAATTTAACACTTTTTCATTAATTTGAT
>NZ_JBPFDQ010000034.1:0-53712 GCF_059415045.1 Ferdinandcohnia sp. SAFN-114
TTGCCATACAGACACACCTCGTTATAGTTGATATATTTATTATAACAATCTGTGTCTACTTTTTAGTCTAGCATCATTCCTATATTTGAACTCGTTTCCTGGTTTTAATGTTGTTTCTGCCTCATTAAAGGCAAGTTGATGTCTCATCAAAACTTCTTTTGCAACAATATCTAGGGTAATCCCACCTAAACTTGATGGTGTTCCTGTAAAATATTGATTGATTACATTTTCAGCAATCCCAACTGCCTCAAATATTTGGGCACCACGATAACTTTGAATCGTAGAAATCCCCATTTTTGACATGATCTTTACGATACCTTCTGTTATGGCTTTTGTATAATTATGAATAGCCTTATCTATATTGATTTCTTCTTGAAGCTCCCCGTTTGCTACGAGATCTTCAATACTTGCCAATGCGAGGTATGGATTAATTGCATCTGCCCCAAAACCAATTAGCATAGCTAGTTGATGAACATCACGAGCTTCACCTGTTTCGACAATAATGCTTACATTTGTTCTAGTTCCCTGTTGTACTAGGTGGTGGTGCAGTCCACTTACTGCAAGTAATGCAGGGATCGGTGCCCATTCATGAGTAACATGCCTATCAGATAAGTGGATAAGGGTGTGTCCATTTTGAATCGCCTCATCAACCCTACTGAATAGGTCTTGTAAAGCCGTTTCCAGTGTACCTTCAACATCCTCTGCTCTAAACAACATTGGAATTTCTTTTAGTCTGAAATGTTCTTGAAGTCTTGCCAGTTCATTATCTGATAAAATAGGTGATTCCAATCGAATACGCTGACAGCTACTTTCAGTTGGATTGAGTAGATTTCCTTCTGCTCCTAGTAGAGTGGATGCTGATGTCACGAATTTCTCCCGAATTGCATCGATTGGAGGGTTTGTTACCTGTGCAAAAAGCTGTCTAAAATAGTTGTATAAGAGCTGTGATTGATTTGAAAGAACGGCTAATGGCATATCATTCCCCATTGAATTGATAGGATCCTTTGATTCGACCGCCGTTGCACCAATCACTTGCTTGATTTCCTCCAAAGTAAAACCGAATACTTGCTGGTATCTTGAGACAGGGAACTCTTTTTGTTCATGAGATAAAGATTTTAATTGATTAATATGAATACGATTTGACTCTAACCATATTTGGTAGGGGTGCTCATTTGCTATCTCGCGTTTGACTACTTCGTCCTGAATTACTTTTTGTTTCTTTAAATCAACTAGTAGCATTTTTCCTGGACTTAATCTTCCCTTTTCCAGAATTTGATCAGGTTTAAGATCGATGACACCTGCTTCTGAAGCAAAAATAATTGTATTATCAACGGTTACATAATATCGCGCTGGACGAAGACCGTTTCTGTCTTGCATAGCACCAATTTGCAGTCCATCTGTGAATGCAAAGGCTGCTGGTCCATCCCATGGCTCCATTAAATGACTATGAAACTCGTAGAAAGCTTTTAACGATTTATCCATAGAAGGATTATTCTCCCACGGTTCTGGAACCATCATCATAGCCGCGTGGGGTAATGATCTTCCGGACCGTATTAGAAATTCTAGACTGTTGTCAAATGCAGCGGAGTCGCTTCCATTCTGGTCAATGATTGGAACAAGTTCTGATAATTTGTCTTTCCAAACTAGTGATTCCAGCTTTCTTTCTCTAGCCTTCATCCAATTGACATTTCCATTAAGTGTGTTAATTTCACCATTATGAACTAACATTCGGTTTGGATGTGCTCTTTCCCAGCTAGGAAAAGTGTTTGTGCTATAGCGAGAATGAACGAGCACAAAGGATGATTGAAAATCGTTGTCTTTTAGATCAAGATAATATTGGTCAAGTTGCCCTGGAGTTAACATTCCTTTATAAACAATGGTTCTTGCTGATGCGCTGGCTACATAAAATGTTTCATTAGCAGCAAGTTGTGCTTCCCGTATCTTTTTTTCCGTTCTTTTCCGGATCACATAAAGGAGTCTTTCAAATTCCTCGACATCCCCGACTTTATTACCTATAAATAGTTGACATATAAAAGGCTGACTCTTTCTGGCGCTGTCACCGATAGGCTTCTCATCTACAGGAACTGTGCGCCATTCTAGTAATTCCTGTCCTTCGTCCTCAACAATGTTTTGAAAAGCGTCCTGACATTGCTTTCTTATCACAGGATTTTGAGGTAAAAATACCATTGCTACACCATAGCTACCTGGTTCCATCATGCTCAGTTTTGAACAAGCTTTTTGGAAAAACAAATGCGGGATTTGAGTTAAGATTCCTGCTCCATCTCCTGTATTTGAATCACCAGCTTGTGCACCTCGGTGTTCCATACGACAAAGCATGGATATTCCTTGTGTTACCGTTTGATGTGTAGCTTCTCCTTTCAAATCAGCAATAAAGCCAATCCCGCAAGCATCATGTTCATATTTAGGATCATATAACCCCTGTTTATTTGGTTGTCTAATTTGTTGCATCCAATCACCCTTTCCATTTGTTTATTAGAAGTGAACTAAGATTTTAAGTTATAAATCGTCTTTTTTCTTGTTTTTTATTTTATACCGTTTTTATCCATCTAATCAATGCTAATTTTTTATAAAATCAATCTAATTTTGATATTAATCAATAATAACCATGACAGAACCCTTAATTTACCTACTTTCAATATGCTTAAAAAAGTAGATTTTTTGTATGGTTTTGTTATTTTATGTTGTGAAAGCCAAGAGTAGAAAATGGCGAATAGGAGTTTTTTATTGTTTATATCATTTTTTGATAAGATTAATCTAATTTTGAGATAGGTTAATTCAAAACGAGGTGATTATTGAATTTAAAAAACGCACCAAATTAATGTGCGTTCCAATAAAGTTATTAGTTTACATAATAATATTATGTTTTACTTCAATGTTTTTTCATAACAAATACATTCATGTACCCTTGAAAACTTGTTTTTGATCATTTGTAGGTCCTTCCCTAAGTAGTGTGCGAAGGAGTACACTGGTTTTAGGTTAGGTATCTTAGTTTCAAGTCCCTCTTGTCCTTCGAGATATACATGAAAATAAGAATTTACCTTGAGGAATCCACTTGTTTCATACCATTTTCGGACCCAGTTGTCATCTCTTGTCCAAGCTTCCAATCGATTTAGATTCTTTGTTTTTGCTATTTGTACAGCCTTCCTAAGTAATTCGGCACCTATTCCCTTTCTTCTGTAATCCGGATGGACAGCCAGATGCCAAATCATCCCACCAAGTCCGCTTCCTCTCGAGCAAACAGTTCTTTCCTCGGTTTCATATTCTATGTCCAATAATCCAATTACTTTTCCGTTTTCAATTGCAACTAATTCAATGGCTGGATTATCGTATTTCTCTTTTTCCTTTAAAACGTTGTCATAGTAGGCAGTGTCTAGAAACGCCAATACCCTGCATCGTAACCAACTAATTTCATCAGTATTCTCGTATACCCTTATTTCCATCATAATTCTCCCCCTAAAAAAATCTTATATTTTATGGACCAAAAGAGTTTTCCCACATATATTATCAAGTGAATATTTGGGCACTTATAATGAATTTCATATGAGGTGATAAGCATGTTTGTTGTTCATTACTTTGAAAATAAAAATCTCTTATTAACACAACTCGTACAAAATGTTCCTGCAGTTGAGGATGCAATTAAAATAAAAGGTCGAAAAGGAAAAGTAATCAATGTAACAGACATTGATGGAAGAAATGTCCATGTTCAGGTTGAGTTAGCTACTGTAGTAAAAAAGAGTGCGCTTGTGGATCCAAAAAAGAAAAGAAGATAAATTTCCGAGAGCGCACTTTGTGCGTTCTTATCTTTTTAGTATCAGTATTTCCTTATGCTCCATCGATGCTTGAAAAAGACTGATTGTTCCTGCCACACCTATTCCAGAACCTGAATCCATTATAAAATCATCATTTAATGCAATTATCCATTTTGCTTCATGATCATCAACTAATACAACAGCCAATGTGCCAAATTGAACGATTTGGTCCCAGTTAAAGGTTTCCTTACTCCTGCCATGATTAACTGTAATTCCTTCTGTATGTGTAGATATTGAACTATTGCTCCCTTTCCATTCACCATATAAGGCTGAGCCTACATAATAATAAGATATTCCACTACCTCGGTCGCAATAAGTACCAATAAATTGGTGGAGTGAATCATCCATTGCCTTATATGTCAGCGCAGCCACATCATTTGTTACCCAGTCAATTTTATATTCGCCCTTAAGATGATACGGAAGCGTTTCCTTTTGTCGTGCGAAAATGCCATAATAGGTTCGATAATACCTGGCTTCTCCCCTTATTTCTTTTACAACGAAAATATTCTTAAAATCTGGGGAAACACTTACGATTTGAGGTATTGGATGTTTAAAAATCAATGTACTATTAATCAAAATAAATAATAGTAACATGAAAATGCTTATTATTTTAGCTGTCCGTTTCATGTTAAATAGTACGATCATTGAAAGACCAAATAATAAAGCTATTGCAATATTGAACACATAAAACAGCCGATTGTCACTATACTCTACAAAAAATTTAGCATGGAGGTAAAAATAGATCATTTGGAGTAAAAATAATCCGATAGCCATTACAAACAAAATCAACCCAACTAGTTTTTTACGGTTCGTCATTAGGTGCTACCTCCGAAGCAAACTTCCAGGTTAAACCTTGGTCAAATGAAATAAATTTACCTTTTACTTTTCCGCCCATATAATCTCCATTTGGCCCTTGATTTAGAAGCACGGCTAGATGATCACCTTCTTTATAAGGTTCCTCTGCTGTAACGAATACCTTATGATATTTTTCTGGAATAGTAAAGCTGGCTTGATTCCATGAGTATCCGGCATCCGTGGTCACATAAAAGTCAGGCTCTTCCGGATTAATGACTCCGTACGATAAAAATCCAATATTCTCATTGACAAAGCTTCCATTATAAATAAGTCTTGTTGTACCAGGGGAAGATGCTTCTCGGAAGGAATTACCCCCATCATTCGTGATGAAAATAGACGACCATTCTTGAGACATTGTTCTGTCACCGGATAATATGACATAGCCAAATTGGTCATTGAGGAAATCCACCTTACGGAATCGAATAGCAGGGGCATTTTCATATACAATTGATTCCTGCCAGGTAGCACCATTATCCAGTGAGGCTATTAATTTTATAGGACCAATTGTAGTTAGAAATGCAGCACTTTTATCGGAAAGTATAAAACTGTCTGGAATGAGTTCAGTTTTGTTACCGTTATATTCACCGCTAAATAAATGATCCACTACTACTGGAACAGTAACCCAGTTAATCCCATTGTCATATGTGATGTTTAATTCATTATTTTGCAATGTATATCCAATTCTGTCAGTGACAGGTATAGGTTGCAGTGGGGCTGGTTTCTGTTCTGAAACTGGAGGGTTCACAATGTTTTTTGATGGCGAAGAGTCCTTCAATGATCTTTCATAATTAATAATTGAAATTACCAAAATAACGGCTACTAAACTAGATACAATAAAGAACAATTTTTTCAAAAAGGTAGGCTCCTTTGCTTTATGAATCCTTTTAAGTTTAACAAATGTTTCCAAGATGCAATAGCTAATTATAGAAAATAAGCCTGTTCCAAATGTTGTTCACATTTTAGAACAGGCTCTATCCTATTTCCACCAATCATCAAACATGCTTGCTGGGACTTGTCGTTTATGCTGAGTAATGAGATAACGTTTCTCAATTTTATCTGCATCTTCTTGCGAAATTTGTTTTCCTTCTAGATAATCATCAAGAATATCATATGAGATTCCGAGCTCGGTTTCGTCAGCTTGCTGTGGTGTATGGTCTAATAAATCTGCAGTAGGAACTTTCAAATACAAGCGTTCCTCTGCGCCTAATTCCTTCAATAGGGCACGTCCTTGTCGTTTGGTTAGCCCTGTTAATGGCAGTACATCTGCTCCACCATCACCATATTTAGTAAAAAATCCAGTAACAGCTTCAGCTGCATGATCTGTTCCAACAACTAATAAATTGTGCATGCCTCCAACTGCATATTGTGCAATCATTCTTTCACGCGCTTTTACGTTACCTTTGTTGAAGTCACTAATCTCTTCACCTGTCGCTTGTTTATACTGAGAAACAAACGCATCGACTGTTGATGCAATATCAAAGGTCATTTCACGGTCTGCTTGGATAAAAGTGAGGGCTGCTCTGGCATCATCTTCATCTTTTTGAATTCCATAAGGCAATCGAATAGCTATAAAGGTAGCCTCATGCCCCTCACTTCGTAATTCCTCGACTGCCAGTTGACATAGCTTGCCTGCTAAAGTAGAATCCTGGCCACCGCTAATTCCTAATACAAATCCTTTTGTCTTGCTTTTTAACAGATACGCTTTTAGAAAAGCTATTCTGTGTTTTATTTCCTCTTTTGGTTCAATACTTGGCTTTACATGTAAATCATTTATTATCTGTTGTTGAATACTCATGAAGTTCCCCTCCTTTTGTGGTTGTTTAGGAACAAACTCTTATCCGTTTATTTTACCTATTTTTTCTTCAATATTTAATTTTACCTCTTCAATTCGGTTCATTTTATTATTCCAGCATTCTTGACTGAGGTCTACAGGATATTCTTCAGGCATTGTCGTACGCTTATACTCGTCCCAAAGTAATGTTAAATTTTCATTTAGATATTCACGAATTTGTTGCAGGGTAGGTATCTCATAAACGAGTGTTCCATTTTCGTAAATCATGTGCTGTAATTCCCTTGCCTCAAAGTTCGTAACAAACTTGCTAATAAACGTATGAACAGGATGGAACATTTTAAGGCGTTCTTCGTGTTGTGGGTCTTCGTGTTCAAGTGTGATATAGTCACCTTCAGATTTTTGACTGCTCTTATTAATTATTCTATACACGCGCTTTAAACCTGGTGTAGAAACCTTTTCAGGATTTCCACTTATTTTGATAGTGTCTACCATATTTCCGTTTTTATCTTCAATGGATACAAGTTTATAGACGGCACCTAATGCTGGTTGATCATAGGCCGTAATCAGCTTTGTTCCAATGCCCCATGAGTCAATTTTTGCACCTTGGGATTTTAAGTTAATAATTGTATGTTCATCAAGATCATTCGATGCTACAATTTTGGCATCTTTAAATCCAGCTTCATCCAGCATTTTGCGTGCTTCCTTTGATAAATAAGATAAGTCTCCACTATCTAATCGGATTCCAATAAAATTAATATTGTCTCCTTCTTCCTTTGCCACCCTAATCGCATTTGGCACACCGGATTTCAATGTGTCGTATGTATCAACGAGAAAGACACAGTCTTTATGAGTTTTTGCATAATGTTTAAATGCCTCATATTCATCCCGATATGCTTGTATCATTGAGTGTGCATGGGTACCGGAAACTGGGATGTCAAATAATTTACCTGCTCGAACGTTAGAGGTTGAATCAAAACCTGCAATATAAGCAGCTCTTGTACCCCAAATCGCTGCATCCAATTCATGTGCTCGTCTTGTACCAAATTCCATCGCAATTTGATCGCCAACAACCTGTTTGATACGAGATGCTTTAGTCGCAATTAATGTTTGGTAATTAATAATATTTAAAATAGGGGTTTCCAATAAAACGACTTCACAAATCGGACCCTCAATACGGAGAAGTGGTTCATTAGCAAAAACGACCTCTCCTTCCTTCATTGACCGAAGCGTTCCTGTAAAACGTAAATCCTTGAGATAGTTAAGAAAATCCTCCTTATATCCCTCTTCTCTTAAATAAGCAATATCGGTTTCACTGAACGAGAAATTTTCAAGAAAATGAATGATTCTCTCAAGTCCTGCAAAAACGGCATACCCATTTCCGAATGGAAGTTTCCTGAAGTTTACTTCGAAAACGGCTCTTCGGTTATTTAAGCCTTCCCTCCAGTAAATCTCAGCCATATTAATTTGATATAGATCTGTATGTAATGCAAAGCTGTCATCTTTAAAATATTTATTCATCCAAAAATACCTCCAGTAATTGAACCGCTTAACGTACTTCTGCGCCGATGGAATCTTTAAAATGGCCTAATGCCCATTCATGACCAGCCTGGTTGAAGCTTGCAACCGCTGAGCTATGAATGACAATTTTAAAGCCACGATTATAGGTATCAACAGCCGTATGAAGTACACAAATATCTGTACAAACACCTACGATATGAACTTCAGTAACTCCACGCTCACGTAATTTGATTTCGAGATTGGTGCCTGCAAAAGCAGAATATCTCGTTTTATCCATCCAGTATACATTTGAATTGGTTTGTTGCTCATTAAATACACGTTGTAAGTCACCATACAGCAATCTTCCTGATGTATCCTCAATATTATGAGGTGGGAAGAGTCGTGTTTCAGGATGGAATTCATCGCCTTGTTTATGAAGATCAATTGCAAATACAACAAAGTCATCATTATTTATAAATTCTTCGGTGATGCGAACAATTTCTTTTTCAATTTCTTGACCTGGTTTACCACAAGTCAATGCGCCATCACTAGCCACAAAATCATTTGTATAATCTACATTTATCAATGCCTTTTTCATATGATTTCCTCCTTAATTTGAACATTCTCTTTATTTCATATCATAACGATTCATCCAGGTCGATGTTACCTCTAGTGGAAAATTTTATTAGGCTATAACGACCATTTTATATGAAGTTTGTTTATTTTTGAATAGAATTGCACTTTTTTGTAGAATCTTAAGTATGCAATTTGGTTAATGGAGCTGTGTACATGTTTAAAACAATTACTGAGCAGGATTGGGTTTATGAGTACATAAGTAATAGGAAAAAACCACTTCCAGTAGTCCTAGGGACGAAAGGTACATGGACAGGAAACAGGAAGCCAATGATTATTTTAATAGGATTTACCATGATGGATGTTTTAGTCCTTGGAGATTTGTACGGTGTAGCACATCATCCCGTAAGGAAAATGAAAACGAAAGAAATTATTTACTATGCCATTAATATCATTGATAAAAAGAAGGTAAAAGAAATTATCAAAGAATGGAATGAGGAATAGAAAAATAACTCCACGCTTTCACGTGGAGTTAGTGGATTGTTTTCATTTTAGTCTTCGTCTAATTCCTCGTCGAAAATCTCATCAAAAGCTGAAGACACTTTTTCAAATTCCTCATCACTATCAATTGCAGAAAAATCGCCCTCTTCATCGATTTTCAAAAAGAAGATATCGATATCATCCTCAGTATCCTCTTCTAAATCTTCAAGAAAGCCAACTGCTACATATTCAGTCTCTTCAATTGTAACGACACCAAGAACTTCTACATCTTGCTCCTCACCAGTTTCATCACTAATTGAAAATACTTCTCCAACTTTAATCTTATCCATATTAGAACCCTCCCCAAAAAAAGTTATGTACTCTTTTATCTTTCCAGTGAAAAGATAAAAACATACCTGTACACATTAATAATACGCGATTAGGAAACAATAATCTTGTGATTAGTTTTGCAATCACAAAATATCAATGTGGAGGGAAATACGATGAATATTCTATTTCGCTTATTCCCAGAGTTATTTTTTACATTCGTAAAACTAACAATCTCGATAAGAAGATTAACTTCTAAGATTTTGAATTTGTTACGAATTCCAGCTCTAGCGTAGGAAGGATATTCAATCAGTATGTTCAATTTCTCATTGATGATGAAAGAGGTAAGCACATCGAGCTTGCCTTTTTCTTTTGAATTTAGTTAGAAAAATACCGTTTATAAACTAAATTTATGATATGATGAGGAAAAAAGTGGGAGTAATAATATGAATCCATATCTATTTGCAGTTCTTGTTGTGACCACTACTGCGTTAATGGGCTCATCATTTGCGGTTGGTAAAATCGGATTGAATTATGTGTCGCCTCTTCTGCTTGTTGGATTACGTTTTACAATTGCTGGTATTCTTATGGCTTTAATTATTTGGAGAAAGCCACTCCCCAAAAAAGTACTAGATTGGCTACGTATTTTTACAGTCGGTTTTTTTCAAACAGCAGGTGTTATGGGCTGTATTTTCTTAAGCTTACGAACGATCTCTGCTGGAGAATCATCAATTCTCACATTTAGCAATCCATTACTCGTTGTTATTTTAAGTACCGTCTTTCTTGGAATTCGCTATCAACTCTTTCATTGGATTGGGGTAATCGTTGGTTTGACAGGAGTCTTTATTACACTAGGCTCTCACCTTCATTTAGAAGTTGGAATTCTATTAGGCCTTGGTGCTTCATTATCGTGGTCAATTGGAACGTTGTTAATTAAAAAATGGGGAGCCCGTTTTAATATTTGGGTATTAACGGCTTATCAGATGCTCTTTGGCGGCCTTCTTCTTCTCTTAATGAGTTTTACACTTGAAACACCTACTATAACAATAGCGCCTACATCAATTTTTATTATTTTATGGCTTGCAATCATGGCTTCAATTGTGCAATTTGCCATTTGGTTTTATTTAATAAATATCGGTGACCCAGGAAAAACTTCAGCCTTCTTATTTCTTGCCCCATTCTTCGGAGTATTATCCGGATGGATTCTTTTAAAAGAAGTAGTAGAATGGTATGTCTATGCTGGTTCACTGTTTATTTTTTTAGGCATTTTTCTAGTGAATTGGACATTTTCAAAGGATAAAAATATAGTACAAAAGCTTGACGTATGAAAATCCCCCGTTTTCCAAATTAGGAAAATGGGGGATTTTTAATTAATTAATAAATTTTTCTTTTTCCTGCCAGTATTCTTTGCGAAGATGTACTTTTTGGATCTTACCAGATGCAGTTTTTGGTAATTCAGTCTTAAAGACAATCTTTGTAGGAGCTTTGAAATGTGCCAAACGACTGCGTGAAAATACAATTAACTCTTCTTCTGTTACGTCATAGCCATCGCGTTTGACCACAATTGCCTGTGGCGTTTCACCCCATTTTTCATGAGGAATGGAAATAACTGCAACCTCTAAAACCGCAGGATGGTCGTATAGAGCACTTTCAACCTCAATCGAAGAGATATTCTCACCACCACTGATAATAATATCTTTTTTCCGGTCTGCAATTTCAATATTTCCATGTGCGTCTACAATCGCCATATCTCCTGTATGATAATAGCCATTTCGAATGACTTCGTCCGTGCCTTCTTTGTTGTTTAAGTATCCTTCCATAACAGTGTTACTGCGTACGATGACTTCGCCAATTTCCTTTCCATCTTGAGCAACATCTTCCCCAAATTCATTAACAACACGAACGTCGGCTCCGATAAATTCATAGCCAGCTTTTGCTTTTAAACGATATTTTTCACTTTGGGAAATATCATACTGTGTATCACGTATGATGGAGGTTGTAATCAATGGTGCAGCTTCAGTCATGCCATACACCTGGATAAACTCCCACTCTAGCTCTTCTTCTACCCGTTTAACGAAGGCTGGTGGTGGAGCTGAACCTGCGATTACAATTCGTACATCTTGGTCCTGTTTTGGTATCTCATTTTTGGCAGCATATTGTAATAATGTATTTAAAACAGTTGGTGCCATATGCATCACGGTTACTTTATAGGTATCTATTTTTCTGAAAATCTCATCAGCATTAACCCTTCGAAAGCAAACCTGTGTCGCACCATTTGCTGTATAGTAAAAAGGTGAGCCCCAGCCGTTCACATGAAACATAGGTAAAATATGTAGTAATGTATCATGGTCTGATACACGAAGATGGTGCATGGTTGTTAATGCATGGAGGTAATTACTGCGATGTGAAAGCATAACGCCTTTTGGCTTTCCAGTTGTTCCACTTGTATATAATAATGTCGCAATGTCTTGCTCATCCAAATCCGGTCGCTCAATTGCTGTTTTTTCAAAACGTGCCAGCCATTCCTCATAAGGAACAGTCCATTCTGTTTCCCCATTTTGTCCATGGACAATGATCGTTTCAACTGTTTTCAGTTTTTCGCGAATGGGTTCAATGTTTCCGATAAGCTCATGATCGACAAACAATATTTTTGTTTCACTGTGGTTTAGTATATACTCGTAATCCGTTGGAATTAATCTTGTGTTTAAAGGAACAATGATGGCTCCAATTTGAAATACACCATAAAAACCCTCAAACATTTCAGAGGTATTCGGAGCTAAGTACGCGACGCGGTCTCCTTTTTCCACACCAAGATGTCTTAATCCACGTGAAAGCTGGTTCACTCTTTCGTTTACTTCCTCATACGTAAAGCTTTTGTCATCATCAATTAAAGCTGTTTTTGCACCATATAGTTTGACAGCTCGATCTAAGAATTGTGATAAAAGCAATGGCACGTACAAATGGATCTCCCCCTTAAGTAAGTTAAAACAAAGCATGTATACGTTTTCATTATAAAGAATATCCCCAAAGTTTTCAAACTATTTCAAATAAAAAAGCCTATACTCTAAAGGAAAATTCCTTTAAAAAGTATAGGTTTACTGACAACTCAGAATCCGATTCTAGACCAATCAAATAATGAGCCAGGATCTGTTTTTCTTCCCGGAGCATATTCATTATGGCCAATGATATGGCGTCTGTCATGTAAAATCGATGGATTTCTTTTTACTATGTTATGTACCAAACGGTTAAGCGATTGATATTGAGCATCCGTATATCCAGCTAATGATGGATCAATTTGATTATAGATGTCTTCGGGTATAATTGCTGTCATTTCCTCTTTTGTCCCCATCGCAATGAGTTCGATGCCTATTGAATATTCATTCATTTTATTTTCATACTCCGGAAAATCACTCAAACTTCCCTTTCCAGCATGATAAGCAACCCTATTCTCAGGGACTAGACTATAGATTTCTCCGTTTCGATCAATTAAATAATGAACAGAAACATTATATTCCTTAAAAAGAGAGTAGACATCATCTACATTATAAGGATCTTCGGGCTTGAGCGCGGCATTGCTAATAAAATGAATCATAAGATGTGTGATTTGTTTTGTACGATCCTCTGAAAGATCGAGCGGTAATGATTTATTTGTTGTAGCAATGATATCTTCTGAACCCACCTTTACCTCCGTATTTTCAATTTTTACTTCCTTCGCATGTGCTGAACACCCCGAAAAAAGGCTGATGATTAATAGTCCAATGCTAAAAGTTTTCCATTTCATTTTCCGAATCTCCTGTGTGATCTTAGATCCTAGTATTTTGGGTCATTATACCTACTCGCTAGTTGAGTAATCTGTAATATTTATTATACATAGGATAGCCTGAGATGTCAGTCTAAAGTAGGAGATTATAGTTCGAATTCCCATTCGTCCTTCATGATTAAATATAGGACTAATAGCTCATTTTCTAATTGTTCATATGTTTTTCCTGCTATTTCGATTCCTGCCTTTGGCAGTAAAATGTCTGCAATTTGTTTAGTTCTTCTGTCTTTCACATCATTTTTCAATTGTAAAAATCGATTGCAATATGTTTGTAGCAGCTTCCATTCCTTATTTCCAAACGATTTTAATGTCCATTGATCAACTGTAAGAGAATTCTTTGTAAGACCTCTTTTCCAAATCTCTTTTTCAAGTGGACTTTGTTTTTTATGATTTTTTGCTCTTCTTTCGTGGATAACGATAGTACCGGCAACTAAATCGCCAATACGCTTATGTTTAGAATGAAAGAAAACCATTATGATTGCTACAAAATAGGCTGCTGGCATGGAATCAATAATCCGAAGAAAATTACGAATAAAGCTTGATAGCAATGTAATACTATGTCCATTTTCTTGGATAACTCGAATTCCAACGACTTTTTTTCCAATCGTCTTCCCTCCTGCAAAAAATTCAAGCAGAAAAAAATAACACCAGTTTAAGATAAATAAAAGAATGATTGTAATGGCGATTGGTCCAGAAGAAAAACTTTCTCCGAGCAACCAAAGATCAGGGCTACCATGTAAAATAAGTAATAGAGTAAGTAAAACAAGAAGACTTGCCGTTGTTAATATTAATGTATCTAGAAAAAAAGCTGCAGCTCGGCTACCCACCCCTGCTAACTGAAATTGGATGGAGACAAACTCAGGTGTTTTTATATTGGTCTGTTCTTGATTCAAAAAGACCCCCCCTTTTCTAGGTAGTTTTTTCATATGATGTTTCTATTTTTCTCTAAAATTACTATAATAAGGATATTGCTATTTCAAGAGGTGATTACATATTGAACATGAAGCAATTTGTCAATCAGCATCGAGATGAATGGAAGCAGCTTGAGCAATTGATTTCCATCCTACATAAGCGTCGAAAATCGCGAAGCAGTACCGAAATTAATGAGTTTCATAGACTTTATCAAAAGTGTGCCGGGCATCTTTCGTATAGTCAGACCTATTTTCCAGACGAGGAGATTACGCCTTATTTAAATGGTCTTGTCTCGAAAGCCCATAATCTCCTGTACAGAGATCAAGTATCCAGTTTTCAACAAATTCGTTATTTTTTCAGTACGAAATTTATTGGTCTTTTACTTGAACAATGGAAATTTGCGGTAGCTGCTTTACTATTATTTACTTTAGGTGGTGTAGGCAGCTTTTTTTCAGTTCACCAGGATCCCCTTCATATTTTTTCCATTTTACCAGCAGAAATAGCCCAAGGAGTTGACCCAGACTATTTAGGAAGTGCAGATGGTGAAGTGGATTCATCCTTAATGTCCGCCAGTATTATGACAAATAATATTCAGGTTGCCATCCTTGCGTTTGCTAGTGGTATCACTTTTGGTCTCTTAACCGTCTATATATTAATCTACAATGGCATTATCGTCGGTGCTTTAGCTGGATTATATTGGCATTATGGGAAAACGTATGATTTTTGGGCATATATTGTCCCTCATGGGATGATTGAGCTTACAGCTATCTTTATAGCAGGTGGCGCTGGATTGTTAATGGGCTATAAATTGCTGGTTCCTGGCAAGTATACAAGAAGCTACCAACTCAAATATCAGGCAAAACGCTCTGTGCAGTTGCTGTTAGGTACGATTCCTTTATTTGTAATTGCCGGAATTATTGAAGGGTTTATCACACCTGCTGCGATTTCACTTGAAGCTAAGTATGCTGTTGCATTCATAACGGTTATTGGATTGATTCTTTACGTTTTAACAGGAAAACTCTTTTTATTAAAAAAAGAAGCTACAGCAAGTTCCGATTCATGATATTGATATAATAGGAAACAGCAGTAATTGCTAATTTATCCTCATCGGCCTCAACCATCATGAGGCCTTGTTTTTCCCATTTTTGTTTCTCCTTCTTTTTCACGAGCATCTGTTGCTGTGCCATACTTTTTAGCATGGCTGATTGGACAGTAGTAGGATTCTCATCTATACGTTTGTTTAAAGTAGCATCCTGGATACCGACCATTAGGAAATAATGCCTTTGTCTAAGCTTTCGTAAATAGATTAACATGCTTTCTTCCCTTAAAAATGTATGTATATCACTAAACAACAAGAGAAGACTTCGCTTTTTCTGCATCGTTTCCAAATAAGATAAAACAGCCCCATAATTTGATTCTGCAGCATCTACTTTCACACTATAAATCGCATGCAAAATCGTTTGGAGATGTGCCATTCCTTTTCCGGCTGGGACAAACACCTTTACATCTGTTGAAAATGCTAAGAAAGAAACATAGTCCCCATTTTGTAGTGCAGCTGTTGCAACTGTAATAGCAGATTCCATCGCTCTCTCAAGACGATTTCCCTTCTTTAACTCAGCCCCCATCATTCGCCCACAATCTAATAAAATCGTAATATACTTTCCATGCTCTGGTTCGTACTCATTCGTCATCACTTCTTGGAGCTTTGCGGTTTGCCTCCAATTGATTGTTCGGGGGTCGTCTCCTACGACATAACTTCGTATTTTTGAAAACTCGCCAGCACCTGTCTGTTGTTTCCGGATTTTGACCCCTTCATATAATAAAAATTTCTGTGCATTTTCAAGATATTGCCTTGTTTCGGATAAATCTGGTATAACCTTCACTTCGTTACTTATCGTAAATGTGAATTGTTTTTCCCATAAGCCTAGGTAGCTTTTGTAACGGAAATATATTTTGTTCATTTGATAATCACCGCGCTCCATAGCTCGTGTAACATAAGTGATTCTAGAAGTTGTTTCACCAGATATCCTTCCACTAATCAGAAAAGGCTGAGTAAAGGAACCAGGAATGCCATCAATTAATCGGTATGATAGCCCAAATGTCGAATGATTTGTTACTTCAATATCGATAGAAGTGGGAAGCCCCCGCTCTATTTCAGCTTGTAGTTTACGTTTTGCAGCAAGCTGTTTTTTGTTAGGTGAAAACAACAAATCTACTAAGCTTCCTATGATCATAAAGAGATTTAACCCAATCATCAGCTCCCATGAAAGTTTTGAGAGACTTAAAAAAAAGCCAATAGAAAGGATTAGTAATAAAATAATCAATCGTTTTGTGGGTAAGATGCCTCTATCTAGGAACAGGAACCGATCCCACCAGCTCTTCAATGATTTCGTCAATAGTGATTCCCTCCAATTCTGCATGTGGAGATAACTGAATTCGGTGTCTAAGTGCAGGTTTTGATACGATTTTTACATCGTCAGGAGTCACATAATCTCTTCCCGCTAAATATGCCCATGATTGTGCAGCTTTTCCGATTGAGATTGCTGCTCGGGTACTCGCACCAAATTGGATCGTTTCGGATTCTCTCGTTTTCCGAACAATCTCGATTATGTAATTTAAAACGCCATCACCTAAGGTCACTTTTTCAATTTCCTGTCGAATCGAAACAAATGTTTGAAGGTTAAGGACATTTGTAGCATCGTATTGAATGAAACTTTGTTCAATTACTTGTTTTACTATGTTTTTTTCTTCCTCAGAAGCTGGAAAATCAATATGTAATTTAAATAGGAAACGGTCTTGTTGGGCTTCAGGCAAACGATAGGTACCCTCAAATTCAATTGGGTTTTGGGTGGCAACAACGAAGAAAACGTCAGGTAACGGATAGGTTTCACCCTGAATGGTTACTTGTTTTTCTTCCATTGCCTCTAATAGTGCTGCTTGTGTTTTAGCCGGCGTACGGTTAATTTCATCAGCTAAAAGGATATTTGTGAAAACAGGCCCTTTGAATGTTTCAAAACTGCCCTCCTTCATGTTGTAAATCATACTACCTGTAATATCACTAGGTAAAAGGTCAGGTGTAAACTGTATTCGTGTAAAATCACCACCAAGTAAGTTTGCAAGTGAGCGGACCATTTGTGTCTTCCCAGTCCCAGGTACACCTTCAATTAAGACATGGCCTCCAGCTAAGATGGCAGATAATAAAAGTCGTAAATTGGTATTCTGACCTAAGATTCGTTGCTCGTATTTCTGCAGTAAGGATGTAAGTTCTAATCTCATCCTTTCTCCACCTCTTTTCTTAATTCATCTAAGTTTCTTGACCAGATCAAATAATCTTGTTTAGTTAGTTTTTCATTTTGTAAGATTTTTGTAAGTTTGATTAGATATTGCTTAACATCACTTTCATTTTTTTTGGACCATCGGTGTGTAAGCTTTGACGAAAGGTCTGTCCAGTCCCGATGAGAAGGAAATCCCCATTTTTCCTGAATTAGCTGTTTCACATAATCTGCTTGAATGTTTAACGATTCATGATAGTACCGGCCTCTTATATACCATGCACTTAAAGCTTGAATACCTTCATCACTAAAACGTACATTTTCCTCGCGTGGGACAATCACTTGTCCAAATCGTTTTCCTCTGTTCCAAATCCAAAGCAGGACGATTAATCCTCCCTGTAAAAGCAATACTAAAAACCAGCTAGGGTACAATGTTGTCAAATTTGAAGCATTTTTGGGACCATGTACATACTCATCAAAGTAATAAATAGATGCCTCTTTATCCTCAATTAACGATAGTACTAGTGGGATATGATCATAGTCTGATAGATTGCCATTCAACATCCACTCTGGTGTAATAGTTGTAATCAATTCACCTTCTCCCATTTTTTGGCTTGTTGCAATTACACCAGCTTCATCCTTTAACAGCACCTTTTCATTTTCGCTTGGAATGATACGGGCTGTAGCCTGAAAAAACGCATCAAATTCTACTCCGTTTTTATCTTTTATCGTGATTGCCTCATCGAGAAAAGGGTCAATATCTGCTGGAAGAGTCTTAATATCAAACATTCCTTTAGGATTTGACTTAAACAAAATCAACTTGTTTCCAGCCTCAATAAAATCTAGATAGCCATTCATTTCTTCTTGTTCAGGTGTAAAGTATGGCTCCACCATGATCAAAACTTGTTTCTCATCTTGTTTCGTGAGAAGGTTTGGGGAATGTGACCATCTTTTAACGGTATTGTCATCATTTAAATATGTATAAATTGCCTTTACACCAGTTGGAGAAGGAGAATCAGACACGTAATGTGGATACGCTTTTGGGTTATGGGATTCAATAAAGTAAGTAAATAAGAGTAGGAGCGCAATAAGCCCAATTAAGGGAATCCATACTTTAGTTTTGCGCATGATTGTTCTCCCCTCCTCCTTTTGCTTCTAGCCAGATAAAAGCTTTTTTCCGAAATTGACTATACTCGGCTCTAGTAAGCTCATATTCTCCATAAGTAACTTCATCAAACACAAGTGCTAAATCATAAAACTGAACAGCCCACAATTGATTTACTTTGCGCAGTTCATCATAATACTCCCAATTTGTTTTCCATACCCTTGCCTCAAGCCATTCTTTTTCATGAAAAAATAAGAGCAGTGCAAGAAACAAATGGCGCGTTGCAGGTGAAAAATGTTCATTTTCTTCATGCTTGATTGCTTCACGCAAATGCTTTTGATACGTCCAGTTAAGTTCCTCAGCTGAATGTAGAGGCTTATGATTACTATACTTTGACTTTCTTGTTTGATTTCGTACAAGTAAAAAGACCGCAATACCTACTAATAAAATAGCAGCAAGAATAACCAGGATTAGCACCACCTCCGCGGCACCACTTCCTGATTCAATTGCTGGGAATAAACTTTCTAGTAAATCGGCGAGCCATTGTTTTACTTTATTCCACCATTCCTGAAACACATTCCTGGACTCGTCATAGTAAATTCGGTATTCCTTTTCATTTAGTATCTCATCAATCCGATCTCTTGCATCATTTATTTGTGCCATTGTTGATCACCACTTATCTAGGTTCATTAAAACCCTCAATCATCTCATCCAAGTCCTCTGCATCATGTCTGACCCTTGCATCAAGGTACATCACACCATATCCTACGGCAAAAAGTAAGGTCGTAAAAATGGTGGTTAAGTTAACAATTACAGTTAATAGAACACTGTTGCCCATAAAGATTCCGAAAGTTGCTTCAACGGCAAAACTAATCGCACTGATTATTAAAAAGAAAACAATATATAGGCAAAAAAGAACCCATCCACGTTTTTTTGATAAATGCCAACTCCTAGAAAATCCAGGAGACTCATAGTCTAGTATGACAGAACCAAAATAAAAGCCCCAACGTGTTAGTAAATATCCGGTGCCAACGAACAAGCCTAGACCTAATACTATTGCTAAAATTATCCCGAAAATATGTACTGCAATAGCACCAAATATCCCTACCGGTACCAATATCATGATGGAAACAAAGAAGAGACCAAACACAATTAGACCAAATAAGATATTACTTCCGAGCATTGGCCAAAAGCGTGTAAAAGCTTCTTTTATAACCGAACTTATTGTATATTCCTCATTTTTACGAATATGGTTTAATGCAATTAGAATTGCAGCTTCTGCAACAGGAAACAACAATACACCAACAAGACCGACAAACATAGTTCCTAATGCTCCGCCAAAGCCAATTTCCTCAGCAACTACTGTTTCGTCAAAACTATTTAGTACTTGAGTAAACCAATCATCTCCAGGGCCAACTTCTCTAAAAAAGCTTGTTCCCGAAGCTAATAAGATAAGCGCTTCAAGTAAATATACAGGTCCCATGAAAATAAGTAAGATTGTAAAAAAGTCACGAAATCGACTTTTACTCAAACTAAACGTAAGATCAAGAATTTCCCCAAATCCCTTAGGTCGTGAAAATTTTGTGTTCAAACTGACATCCCCCTGTTATCGTGTTGTAAAAATGGAATTGCTAATATCGCCTATTTTAACATTATTCTGGAAAATATTCTTTATTAATTTAGAAAAATTTTCTAGTTGGTATAAATGGATATTATTAAAGCCTGACCCCATTATTTAGGTGTCAGGCTTAAAAATATCTAGGTATTAGATTAACGGTGATAGGCTTATTTTGCCCTCATAATCTCGTCAGTTTTTTCCAAAACTTCCTTTGCATTACCTTGGATATTAAGGTCAAATTGATGGTAGCTGTCTAACCGATCTTTATTAATTAACACAGTTTTTCCATTTGTCATGGATGGAAGTTCATTTACTGGGTATACTTCTAAGCTCGTTCCAATTATGATGACTAAATCTGAAATTTGAATATTTCTTAAAGCATTATTCCATGCTTGCTCTGGAAGCATTTCACCAAATAAAACGATATCGGGTCTAAGTTTACCACCACAATTTACGCATGTGTGCTTGGATAAAAAATCAGTTTCGTTTGCTGGCCGGCCACATCCATTGCATCGAAAGTTACGAATTGAACCATGTAGTTCAGAGACATTTTTTGAACCTGCAACTGTATGAAATCCATCTACATTTTGTGTTGCTATCGCTTGGATAAGTCCTGTCTGCTCCCATTCCGCGAGAAGAACATGTCCCTTATGGGGATAACATTCCTGAAAACCTCTTATTCTTGCGCAATAAAATTCATGAAACAAATCATAGTTAGATTCAAGAGCTTCTATTGTGGCCACAGTCCGCGGATCAATCTTTCTCCACCATCCTGATTTAGAGCGAAAATCAGGAATTCCACTCTCGACAGACATTCCTGCTCCAGTTAGCACAGTTGTAAATGAAGAAGACCTCAAATATACTGCTAGCTTGTTTATTAAATTATCCATCCGGTTGCCCCCTTTTTATTTAGATTGTACTATGCTTTCTTTCCTCTACAAAATCTAAAAGGTACAATAGATAAAAATAGAAGCGAAGGATTGATATTCATGAGGATTGCCGTAATTTCAGACACACATATGCCAAAAAGAGCAAATAAACTACCGGAAAAATTAGTAGAAGGTGTACGTGGTACCGGCTTAATTATTCATGCTGGAGACTGGTCGACAATTGAGGTTTATGAAGAGCTGCAAACAATCGCTCCCGTTATAGGTGTACGAGGGAACATTGATCCACCCGAGTTACCATTTGGGGAGAAACTAATGATTGTAAAAAAAGGATATAGAATCGGAATTGTTCATGGTCATGTTGGTAAAAAGAAAACTACACCAGATCGAGCCTATGAAGCTTTCCAAGATCAGAAATTGGATTTGATTGTGTTTGGGCATTCACATATTCCCTATAAACAATACCATGGTGAAACATTACTTTTTAATCCAGGTTCCCCAACTGATAAACGTTTCCAGTCAGAGTTTTCTTATGGAATTGTTACACTTGGAGGAACACTGGATGCGGAGCATATCTATTATAAACGCAAGGATTAATGTTACTTAATAGCACCTGAAATCTCATAGAGACTTAAGTCAATTTCAAGTGTTTTTCCCATGGCAAGTTTCGCCAATTCGCTACCTAAAAATGGGCCAACTGTTAATCCGGAAGCACCGAGTCCATTAGCGGCATAAAGATTTTCGAAGCCAGGGATGCCACCAATTACTGGGAGAAAGTCAGGTGTAAATGGTCGAAAACCAACTCTTGTTTCTAATACCGTACCCTCAGATAACCCGGGAGCAATATTTAAAGCTTTATCTAAAACTTCATGAAGTCCACCGGCGGTTACTCTGTAGTCCATTCCTTTATCATTTTCATGTGTTGCACCTACAACAATCTTCCCTTCATCAAATGCCAAGATATATTGATCATTTGGTGGCATGACAACTGGCCAATTGTCTGTGTTTGAATCTTCAAGATCTAAGTGAACGATTTGAGCTTTCTGTGAGTAAACTTGAAAATCAATACCGAGAGGCTGAAGTAAATCATTTGCCCAAACTCCTGCCGTTACAATTATCTTATCGGCTTCAATTATTTCGTTTTCTATTTTTACACCAATTACGTGTTTATCCGTTTTTACGATACTCGCACTCCCATTCCGTTCAATTGCACCGTAATGCTTGGCAGCTCGTATTAATGCATTTCGAAGCTCCCTTCCATTCACTCTGGCAGCCCCACTTATGTGTACAGCAGAAAATTCTACAGATAATGGCGGAAACAATTCGGTTGTCTCTGTGGAGTTTAAACGTGTAATTTCTCCAATTTCCTGAGCATCTTTCCGACGGGTGTGGGCTCGCTCTTCCATTTTATCAAGCTTGTTTTCATCTAAATGAAGACTAATTGCTCCTACCTTTTTATAACCAGTATCAGTCTCACCTAATGCTTCAAGCTCGCTTATTAACGTGGAGTAATATTTTGCACCTGCTTTCGCTAAACTGTACCATGCTTTATTTCGACGTTGGGATAGCCATGGACAGACAATTCCCGCCGCAGCATCTGTTGCTTGACCTTGATCCTTGCGGTCGACAATGATTACTTCTTCACCCGCTTTTGCCAGATGATAAGCAGTTGATGAACCAAGTATCCCTGCTCCAATAACAAGATATGATGTCATTATTTCAAAATCCCTTCTATGCTCTAGATGTGAATTATTTTACTAAAAATAAGCTTAAGAAACATCTTTTTGTCGAAATTTGTATATTATTTTCCTTTTTACCTATGATATAGAGGAAGCTGTAAAATATAGGAAAAAAGAAAGATGTATAAAACAGCGGACATAAAAACTAAAAGGAGGATTGACAATTGGCTAAAAAGAAAAATAACCAGTCTCAAACAGGAGCAAATAGTATGGACACGGAATTTGGCGCTGAGCAAGGTTTAAGTAAAAAGGCAAGGAAGAAAGCTGCACGTGAAAATAAGAAAAACAAATAAATAACCAACTTTTATTTAGTAAAGTGCATTCGCAGATTTTCGTACCGGTACATATTTGACCTGTTCCTAAGCTAGTAATTTATTGGAACGGGTTTTTCTTTTTATACAGGTTATTGGACAACTGTATCTGTCCGTATACTTGTTTAGAGGGGGAGATATATAGTGAAACAAGTAGAGATTCAAATGATTTTATTTGTCGGAGTAACTTTAGCTCATGAATATTGGCTACACTGGGGACTCCCAAGGGTCTACTATTGGGATGTTAGACACTCACATCTGAAAAAAATAGAAGATGATTCAGATAATAAAATTGCATAAGAAAGGGATAACTTTGTTACCCCTATTCAAGGCTACGAATTCTTGTTTCGTCAGGTTTCCAGACTTCAGTTAGTATATCTCTAAAAAGTTGATTAAGGAGTCCAGTCGGATTAAGGGTACTTGATTTTAATTTTGTATTATAACGTTCCAGATGATGAATTTCGTGTTCAATAAATTTGTCTAGCTCAGTTAATTGGTTAACTAATTTTTGACCAGAAGTCTTTACTCTTATTAGATTCTCGATTTCCAGTTTTAGTTTGTCCTCATTTATCAATTCGGCAACAAGAGTATTCAAATCAAGACTAACCATTTTATTATATTTTTCAATTGATTTTGCCATCAACAATGGCCGAATCACATTGATATACGTTTTAACATGTTGACCTTTTTCTTGAATAGCTTTAAAATTTCCTTTTGCCATTTTTACATAGTGGTACATGCAGGGAATAGGTGATATAACGGCAGGTTCCAAAAGTCGAATTCTTTCAAAGAAGGAATACGCTTGGAAATAAGTAATGTTCGAGTGCAACCATTCCAGAAGCGCAGGATTAGATTTACGAAATAGCCGAAGTGCCTTTGTAAGTTCCCAACCAGTCATATCAACTAATGGATTAACTGGGATGCCTACTTTATCATGTTTCGGAATTTCAAGAACATCTCGCTTTGGATCAATTGAAAGGTACCAATCGGGATGATGGATATAAATAAAACGAACATCATAATCACTTTCTTCACTTGCAATCCCCCAAGTTCTGCTTCCAGATTCACAAGCGTAAAGAATTTTAACGTTGTATTCTTTTTCAATTTGATTAAGAATCTCTACAATATGTTCTTCCAATATGACACCCCTTCCTTTCATAAGAAAAGGAGATGCTCTTGTCATCTCCCTTTAATAAGTAGTATTCTCATTTTACGTGCACATAAAACTTTCCATGTCCTATAAGCTCTAAATGTGGTTAATCCCAAGACCAATTGTTTCGTGTTCAAGTCCTTTAATTGGCGCACCAATTGTTCCATAAAAAGCAACGGCTATCCATTCTCCCTCTTCCTCATTGGTATAAGGAGTACCTCGGACGATGGCGAATCGTAGACCGACTGTTCGACTGATTTCGCCTATTGCCGTTTGCCCCCTTGTTACCCCTTCGATTCCTTCAATTATTGCGTGATACAAGGCGTGGGTTTCACGATACTGCGACTCGTGTATAAGGCCATGCCGCTTTGCAGCTGTTTCAACAGCAGCAATTACCTTCTGCATGTTCATCGATCCGACTTTTCCTTGGCAGTAATTAACATCCTTCAACGTAAATGATAAAGTTTTCATTTCTTTTTCCGTCAATGTAGCTAAAAGTACAGCAATCTTCCCAATTGCTATTTTTTGACTCATAACTAAGAACCTCTAATTTCTGAATTTTCTTATCTATCATCTTCTTATTATTGTAAACTTGAGTTAAATCCATTGTCAATGGTTTTGGTAAAATTTAGTATATTAGTATAGTAATAATCTACCTTGTTAAAGTATGGGGGAATGATGAAAAACCCATTTGTAAATGGGTTTACTTGTATTTTATAAAAATGACATTTCCTTTGATTACATGCTTGTCATGCTGATTGTATGCAGCAACATCAAAAGTTAGCACGTTTTCATTAATTTCTTTTAATGTGGCTTTTAAAGTTATCACATCGTTCAAAAACACCATGTTCCGAAAACGGATGGAATAGGTTTGAATATAGCCTTCTTCATAAAAAGGTGTAAATAGTTTTGCTAGATTTCCCATTGTCCACATACCATGTGCAATTACACCTGGTAACCCAGCCTTATGTGCTTCATCATCGATAGTATGGATTGGATTGTAATCGTTGGATGCACCAGAATATTTTATTAGGTCCATCCTAGAGACTGGCGGAAGTTGGAGATTTTGTAGTGAATCACCGATTTGAATATTTATTAACGAATTCATGCCAACATCTCCTTTCTAACCGCCTCTGTGATAATTACGATTATCTTAGATGAAAAGATGAGCTCGCCTTTTACATCTTCTCCATTTTCACTAATAGTTAGAAAACCCATTGACCCTGTAGAACCTTTTTTCTCAACGTAGTTTTCGACCTTTGAATAGCAATATATCACTTCGCCAACACGTATTGGCCTTTCATAGTTGAAAATTTGTTCACCATGGATAAGCCCTTTTTCCGGTAAGACAAGCCCTTCTATCCTTCCAAATTCTAAGACTCTAGGAAATGTTGGTGGTGCAATATTCGTTTTATATCTGGAAGCCTTCCCATACTCTTCATCAATGAAAATAGGATGAGCATCACCAATGGCCACAGCAAATTTTTTGACCGCTCCTCTTTCAATAACATTTTTCACTTTTACTGATTGCTTGCCGATAAACTCTTTTAGCACCTACAACACCCCTTTTGTAGAATTATTGTTTTTTCTTTTTACATAACTATATTTTATTTTGAAATTTCAGATAATATAAGTTGTATGAATAAAAGCCACACAGTAAAATCAGTGTGGCTTTCTATCAAATCACTCAAATCCGGTTGTCATTTCGTCAGGATGTGAGCCTATACGATCATTTTTGTTGAGCGCGCTTATTTTTTCCATATCTTCATGTGAAAGTTCAAAATCAAAAACATCTGCATTTTCTTGTATGCGGTGCTCTTTAATTGATTTTGGAATCGTAACAACACCGTTTTGAAGGTCCCAGCGTAAAATGACTTGTGCTACTGACTTATTGTGTTTTTGACTGATTTCTAACAATGTTGGATCATTCAGTAGTTCTCCTCGTTTTAGTGGAGACCAAGCTTCTAACTGAATACCTTCCTTTTTACAGAATTCATGCAATTCCGTTTGTGTTAGGTGTGGATGGTATTCAACTTGATTCACCATTGGCGTAATCTCTGAATTTTTCATAAGATTTTCAAGATGATGTACTTGGAAATTGCTAACACCAATTGCACGTACACGCCCTTCTTTATATAGCTTTTCTAAGGCATGCCATGTTTCAATATACTTGTCTTTTCCTGGCCAGTGAATCAGATATAAGTCTAAGTAGTCTAGACCTAATTTTTGTAGGCTTGTTTCGTAAGCTTGCAGTGTAGATTCATATCCTTGGTCGCTGTTCCAAACCTTTGAAGTAACAAATAAATCTTCTCTGTTAATACCAGATTCACGAATTGCTTGTCCAACACCTTCTTCATTTTTATAAACAGCTGCAGTGTCAATGCTTTTATAGCCATGCTTAATTGCCCATTTGACAGAGTCAATAACCTCTTGCCCTTCTTGTACCTTAAAAACCCCTAGGCCAAACCATGGCATTTTTACTCCATTATGTAATGTTGTTGTATCCTGAAGACTTTTGACCATATAGCTCCTCCTCGTTTGAGAAAAATTTACCATTAACAGTTTCTCACACGTTAAATGATTTTTCAAATGTAAAGGCTTTTATTTATAGAAAAAAATGAAAGTCTGGTTTATTTAGGAATAAAGAATTTAGTAAGTTTTTGTGCAGAAATGATAGAAAAAACAAGAAGAATCAATGGTCCAAAGAATAAAAATGCGACATTATGTAGACCATGGACACCCAATGGCAAAATAGTTAATACAAATTGTATACTTTTAAAATAAAGAAAGAAAAAAAATACGAATAAAATACAAAATAAGAGTTTACTTTTATCCAAAAAGTCCCCTCAAAATATAGTTTTCTACATTTTACCATAGATTGCTAATCAGGAGAGAACCTTTTCATTTATTTATGTGTAGGTGTAAGACGCTTTTGTTTACGCTGCTCATTTAATAGGTTTAAAAGCAGTGATTGCACAAGTTTTGATTCAATTGTTGCATTCTGCGGATGTGCAAGATTTATTTGTTCCAATGGATCTTTCGTCAGGTTGTAAAGTTCGAATTGGTCAGGAAGTGGTTCGGTTTTTGTTGTTACTTTTGACACAGTAATTGTCACGTCTTCCCCTGCTGCAACCTCACTCTCTACTGTTGTCTGTTTGTCTTCAACCCCAGGATTACTCCAAAATTGCGGATTGTCAAAATACCTGGTAAATTTCCAAAGTTCGTTTTCTCGATGTGAACCCGTTGCCATATAGGCAACCACTGCTTCAATATGGTTTGGTTGAGTAACAGATTCATAGGGTTTGCCAGCAAAGGTTATTTGGTTAAGTCCCCGTGTAACATCGTCATCTGTCATAAAATATATCGGCTCATTTGCTCGCAAAAACTGTGAGTTCCCCTTAACCAAAGGGCTTAAATCACGTCCAACAAGGGAATGTACCTCTGAATGATCTTTTTTTAGTTCCCTCTGTGTTTTATTTTCATCAATATCAGCTAAACCTAATAATGTTGGAAGAATATCAACATGACTTGTTAGCATGGTGGTTGTTTTACTTTCAGGAAAAAGTTTAGGATTATGAATGATAAATGGAACATGAATGGATTCTTCATACGTGTTATACCATTTTTGAAACAATCCGCCATGTGCACCAAGCATGTCGCCATGATCAGAGGTGAAGATGACAACGGTATCCTCATAAAAGCTTGAGTGCTTTAGAGCATCGTAAACTTTTGCCATCTCCGAATCTACTTGTTTCTGAAGGGAGTAATACAATTTTCGGTAAAAAAGACTATCTCTCGTTGGCTGGAATGTCTTTGGATAGGTTTCACGATAGCTTTTTTGGGCAGTAGGTTTAGTATCGAGCGATTCATTTGCTGTAGGGGCTGGTGGAATATGCGGAAGAGTTGGGTCTAGTTCAAAATTAAATAAAGGTGAATGTGCAGTAAGTTCTCCATATAATGTGATATCGTGTGGATTCAAAAATGAAGAAACAATTAGCCATGGCTCTTCACTTGCTTCCTGTTCAAGTGATTGAATGAGTTCAACAACTTCCCTTGCATAAACCTCATCACGACCTTTTGTACCGATTGCTGCAGAAGATGCTGAGTTACGAGGGTCTGAACCATGTGGCTCCGGCCCAAGCCAACCGGAAAATCCAAAGTCATCTAGACGATTCGCATCCAGATAGAGTTGTTCTAATTTATGGTCTGGTACTCCCGTGGAAGGATTATAGCTTTGCAGAGAAGAGTGTGTACCAGGTATTAAAATATCTGCAACACTTGTATGCCACTTTCCTTTCCAAAAGGTTTTATATCCAGCATTTCGAAAAAAATCACCAAATGTAGGGACAGCATTGGGGTCAAGCCAAAAGACATCTGGTTCAAAACTTTCAGCCGCTCCTCCAATCGTTTTCGTCAGTCCGTGTAAGGATGGATATTGTCCTGTATAGAGGGTGGCTCTACTTGGAGAACAAGCAGTACTTCCTATATAGTGATTCAAGAATTCTAACCCATTCTTTCGTAATAAATTTTGGGTTATCAGATTTTCTTCACACCACTTTTTAAGTTTCTCATCCTCATAAACGGTTGGGAAACGCTGCTCATCCACAATAAAAAACAAAAAATTAAGTCTCCGCTTTTTCTGTGGCTTGTCAATGCCCTTCATATTCACTTGTGTTCCTCCTTGTTCCAAACTATGGATATTATATGTTATGGTTGAGGAGGATGTTTACACAAACTAGTGAATTTTACCCATATAAAAATGAGAGGCTAATACCTCTCATTTGCATGTTTCTTATTTTGATTTTGTTTCAACATCGTCATCATCAAGGATGCCTTTTGTTGCTTTTTTAAATTCGCGAAGTGTTGTGCCCGCAGCTTTGCCAAGCTCAGGTAGTTTCTTAGGTCCGAATACAAGTAATGCAAAAAAGATGATTACTACTAATTCTCCGAAACCGAGGTTTCCCATATTCATTCCACCCTAAACGAAATGTATTGCAACCTTATTTTAGTCCTACTCCAACCTTTTTTCAATTAAATTTTCACAAAAGACACGTCATTTTTATTTAAACCAGCCTTTTTCTTTCGATTGAGTGATGGCTTCGATACGATTTTTGACTTCGAGCTTATCCAAGATAGTAGAAATATAATTTCGGACAGTACCTGTTTTAATACTAAGTTCATCGGCAATTTCTTTTGTATTTTTACCGTCGGCCACAAGCTCTAGTACCTCTCGTTCACGCTCTGTTAATGGATTTTCGTCTGCATATAAATCATCCATTAATTCAGGGGCATAGACACGTTTTCCACTCATCACACTACGAATCGAATCTGCCAATTCATCACTGGGACTATCTTTAAGGAGGTACCCTTTCACACCAGCCCTTAATGCACGTTGGAAATACCCAGTACGCGCAAAGGTAGTTAATATAATAACCTTACAATCCGTTTCCTTTAATTCTTCAGCAGCTTCAAGACCGGTTTTTAGCGGCATTTCAATATCCATCATGCATATATCTGGCTTGAGCTCCTTCGCCAGGGTAATCGCCTCTTGTCCATTACTTGCCATTCCAACAACTTCCATATCGTCCTCTAAGTTTAAAAGTGAACCAAGCGCCCCAAGAACCATTCGTTGATCTTCAGCAATTATGATTCGTATCATAAAAGTCCCTCCACTTCGACCTGTTTTCGTACATTTGGAATTTTAATAATCAATGTTGTGCCATCAGTTGACTGGATTTCAAGGCTACCATTTACAAACTCTAAACGTTCTCGCATCCCTTGAAGTCCATGACCACCAACCATATCTTTAGTAGGATTCTTACCAATCCCATTGTCTTCGATCATGACAGTGATTTCATCTTCAATCTGGGCTATTTCAATTTTACAGTGACTTGCTTTACTATGTTTGACAACATTGTTGATGCCCTCTTTAATCAACATGCTGATGATGTTCTCGTAAAATAGTGAAACATCTTTCAGAGAGTTGTCCTGTATATACTCAAATTCTATTCCCGCAACTTTTAATATTTGTTGAACTCGAACAATTTCTTCATTAATACGGATACCACGCATTTGTGAGACCATTTTTCGAACTTCATTCAAAGCCGTCCGTGCTGTTTGTTGCACATCTTTTAATTCATGACGAGCTTTTTCTGGGTCTTTATGAATGAGTTTTCTAGCCAAATCACTTTTTAAGCCAATCATTGAAAGCTTTTGTCCTAACGTGTCATGAAGGTCCCTGGCAATCCGTTGACGTTCTTCTTGTTTGACAAGTTCCGCAATGCGTTTATTTGCATCCTCTAGTTGTTCCTCGAGTTTCTCTTGTTTCTTTTTGTTATAAATATTAAATGGTAATAGAATTACGCTGATCCAAATAATAATAACGAATGGTAATTGGGAAAGAAACACTTCGTCTTGTAATACGAGATTGTAATTTATAGAAAATGTTGTAGCCACAAGGTGTATGATGTACAACGTTAAAAAGGCTACGCGGTTCTTGATGTGTCCATTGTAATATGCAATATAAAAAGCAAAATAAATAAATGCAAAGAGAATTGACATGGTTAATGAAATCCCGATTAGGATTGACGTCCAAAGATATACGGGCCATTTTCTTGAGATAAAGGCAAATCTGAGTGAAATGAAAAAGATGACGGTTAGAATGATGCCAGTAATTATTTCCGGCGTCGATGACGATTGAAAGATAAAATAAAACGGCAGGATGCTAATTACTGCCCAAATATAAGGTGAAACTCCTGACCATTTTTGAAAAAGTGAGTATTTCTTCATAGAACTTACCCTCATTTAGTTCAAGATTATTTTGTATTTTATCATAGCATAATCAAATGCGCCCATGGCGTATTTGAGCCCGATTTTTTTCGAGCAAGCTCGAAAAATTACATCTGAAAAATCGTGGCATCCGCCGGAGGCTTTAACTTTATTCAGCCGGGTTTTTCCCACTGAAATGTTTAGATTTAAATAAATCATACTACAGCATAATGATGAAGTAGCATACTCGCTGAATAAAGTTAATAGGAAAACCCAGCTTATTTTTCTAAGCTGGGGATCTTTTTAATCTCTTTTTGTTCGGCAACCATTTCTTTAATTTTTCCATAGCCTACAAACACTTTTTCTTCTTCATCCCACAAACGGAATTTAAGTGATTTTAAGCTTGTTTTTAAAGTGATTGTTGGTACCTTTTGAAGTGGTTCAGTTTGATTGTGTACCTCTTCTAGTTTGTAATTCGGTACTCGTGGGCTTAAATGATGCACATGGTGATACCCGATATTGCCTGTTATCCATTGTAATGGCTTTGGTAGCTTATAAAAAGAGCTTCCTTCAACTGCAGCTTTTACATACTCCCAATGCTCATCTTCTTCAAAATAGGAATCTTCAAATGTATGTTGAACATAAAATAACCAAACACCTGCAATCCCTGAAACCATAAAAATAGTTCCTTGAACGATTAAAAATGCCTGCCAACCAATTATCAGACTTACTATTACAGCGAGTGTAATGATTCCTAAATTTGTAATATACGTGTTCCAACGTTCCTTCTTTTTTGCTTTTTTTCTGTTAAAACGATTTTCAATTAGGAATACAAAGATTGGCCCTAAAATAAACATCACAAATGGATTTCGGTAAACTCTGTAGCACAGACGCTTCCAAGCAGATGCTTCCAAATACTCTTCAACTGTCATAACCCAAATGTCTCCGGTACCACGTTTGTCAAGATTTGAGCTTGTTGCATGGTGGACAGAATGGTCATGCCCCCATTTACTATAAGGGAATAATGTTAATATCCCAGTAATCGTACCAACGATTTTATTTGCTGTGCGATTTTTAAAGAAAGAGTGATGACAACAGTCATGGAAAATGATAAAAATTCGGACAAGAAACCCCGCTGCAACTACGCCAATTACAAGTGTCAATAGATAAGAAATGTTTAATGAATAATAGGCAAGAACCCATAATCCAAGATAAGGTATTAAGGTATTACAAAGTTGCAATACACTTGCCTTTAGGTTTGATTTTTCAAATGGTGCCACTTGTTTACGTAAGCTTCTTTGATCTAATTTGTTCATTTAATCCTTTCCTTTCTAAATTCTCATTTCATATTTTAGTCAGATTTTTAAATTTAATGAGGAAATTGCTGACAAATCGCCAACAGTTTTCTACATTTCCAATGTTACAAAAGAATAAAGATTTGCACTAGACATAGGTGTCATGTGAAATACATGATAAATGTCATATACCATGTACAAAAATTTAAAATACACAAAAAATTAACATTCAATTTTGGGCTAAAAAACATTTTTTATGCTATACTTAAAAAACAGAATATTTAAACTAATATTCATTCTAAAAAATTCTTTTAAAAGGAGGAAACCTATGTACAGATTAAAAGACAGTGAGAGGATTTTCATTTATACTGGCCCAGATGGTTCTGGCAGAAAGACTTTAGGAAAGATGGTTGCAACAGCATTTGATATGCAGACTGTTCCCTCATTCACAACTCGAAGCCCCCGCCCTTTTGAAAACAACGGAGAAGATTACCACTTTGTAAGTAAAGAAACCTTTCGCCAAATGATGCAGCAAAAAGAATTTCTAGAGAGTGTTGAAATTGATGGACACTTTTATGGAATACGTGAAATTGATATTGTAAATATTTTTAAGAAGCATAAGGTAGTTTATTTAACGTTAAACCCTGAAGGTGCAGATCTTTTGAAGGAAATGTATGGAGATAAAGCAGTTCGTATCTTTGTTTATGCTGATCGAGATACTGTACTAGAACGCCAGATAAAACGTGGGGATAGCCCTGAGGACATTGAGCGCCATATGAAACACTATAGTGAGACAATGGACTATAGGTCTGCTTGTGAGCATGTGTACGAAAACTATGATCTACCTCAGGTCTCATATCAGATAAGTGAGATGATTGAAACCTATTTAGATAGACAATTAATTTCGGATGATTATTAAAAATTAAAGCCCTAAAGAGGCACTAAACTCTTTAGGGCTTTATGATTTTATAGGCTATTGAAGCTCTCTGTAAGTACTGGAACAACTTGTTTCTTACGAGATACAACACCTTTTAATTCGGCAGTTTTGTTATCAAGTGTAACATTAAATGCTTTTTCAACTGCTTCAGTTTTTGCACCCACTGCAAGCCCTACAGAATCATTGTTTAGAATGTCTGTAATCACAAGTAAGAATAAATCAAGGCCGTTATCATTGATTTGTTGATTCATTACTTCTTCTAGCTCACTCTGTCTTGAAAGAACATCTTGAGGGTCCACAACATTAACCTGTGCAATTTGAACTTTGTTACCGTTCATTGAAAATTCTTTAGAATCTAGGGAAACTAATTGCTCGGCTGTTTTGTCACTCACATTAGCACCAGCTTTTAACATTTCAAGACCGTAGTTATCAGCATCGACACCTGCAATCTCAGCTAGTTCCCGCGCAGCTTTTACATCTTCGTCTGTACAAGTTGGTGATTTAAATAGGAGTGAATCTGAAATGATTGCAGATAGCATTAAACCAGCAATTTCTTTTGTAATCTCTACATTATTTTCTTTATATAGCTTATTAAGGATTGTAGCTGTACAACCAACAGGCTCTACGCGGAAATATAATGGATCACTAGTTTCAAAATTTGCAACACGATGATGGTCGATTACTTCTTTGATTTTTACATTTTCAAGTCCGTCGGCACTTTGTTGACGTTCATTATGGTCAACTAGAATTACGGATTGAACTTCATTTGCTACATTCTCCACTAAACGTGGTGCTTCTGCTTTAAAATAATCCAATGCATATTGAGTCTCACCGTTTATTTCTCCTAAGCGAACTGGTTCAGCGTTCAAACCAAGATTCTTTTTTAATTCCGCATATGCGATTGCGGAACAAATTGTATCAGTGTCTGGATTCTTATGACCAAATACAAGTACTTTTTCCATTTATTCATTACTCCTTATTGCTTAATATGTATGATGTACTCTCTCATTTTACACAAAGATTCGTAGAGATTAAACAATTTTGGCCATTTTTATTCATTTTCTTCCTCTAAATGTGTTTTGCAAAATTCTTTCACAATTGTTTCTTCATCTTCCTCAAGTTCAAAATCAAGCACTTTTTGAGTACTTTTTTCATAAAAATAATATTGGGCAATTCGCTCACTATTTGTGTCAACCGCATAAATCACTTTTAATTCAATTCCATTTTCAGAATATAATTCATCATCCTCTGGTACTTCAATGTCTAGAAAGAACTCGTATCGCTCACCTTCTAAAATCCCAGTAGGATCCTTTAATTTTTCAACCGTATATCCAGTAATATTCATAAATTTTCCACCCTTCCATTTGAATTGAGTCCGTACCTATTATACACATTCTTTCCTTAATGGTGAAAAAATTGTCCTCATTCATCGTGTTTTTGGGAACCTTATACATTTGACACATAGGACATCCTTTGAATAAATAGAATATTATTATATCCCATTGGAAGAGGAGTTGTTGTTAAATGACGCTACTTAATAAAATCGCATTATTCTTTGTCATATTATACTCTGGTATTATCTTGATGAATACGTATTTAGGGGAAACTGAAAGAGTACAATCGAATGTTGTCATCTTTATGTTAAATGGCTTTGCTTATATCGTGTCTGCAATGGAATTGGAAAAAGAGAAAAATCATTTTCGTGGAAGTCAATCTACAGCATAAAAAACGACCGCTTCGTTATCAAGCGGCCGTTTTTTTATTCATATTTTGATTGTGTAGCGAACTTTCTTTTAATATGTTCTGCAAAATCCTCTAACAACTTAACTGAGTTTATATCTGTTTCAAATAAAGGGATATAAAATTTTTGTTGAGTTGGAAATTCTTGTTCAATTTTTGATATATATTCTTGTTCATTACTCTTGCGTTTTTTCAGAAATTCCCCATCGATATTTTCCGCTAAGAATTTATTAATAAACAGTGTATTGACTCTTATATCATGCCTATCTAGTAATCTTAATGCATTTGCTGTTTCGATGATTGGCAACCTCTCTGGGTTAAGGACGAAAATAAACCCAGTCATGTCTTTGTTTAAAATGATTTCCCTTACAGCACTAAAGCGTTCTTTCCTTCTCTGCAACACTTTATAAATAGGATCATCAATTGGTTCGCCGTCATTTAACAACTGTGTATAGGTATCATTTCTCTTCTTTCTTCTCTCGAGCATTCCATCAATCCAAACACTCATTAATTCAGGAAGAGTAAGTAATCGAATTGTGTGTCCAGTAGGTGCCGTATCAAAAATTATTGTATCATAGTGTCTACCTTCATCGAGAATGATTGAAACGATACGATCAAATAGAGCTGCCTCTTCTGCTCCTGGGGAGGAACTAGCAGCATCAATTTGCCGATTAACCTCATCTTGCATGTGTGAACTAACTACACCCTGTATGTTTTCTTTTACGGTTTGAATATACTTTCTTGATTCTATTTCAGGATCAATTTCAATTGCATCCATACCTGGGTATACCTCCAGGGCTTGGTTCTTCAAGGATTTGTGAAAAATATCCCCGACATTATGAGCAGGATCGGTCGATACGAGTAAGGTTTTATGGTCATTTTGGGCATGTAAAATTGCTAATGCTGCAGCACTCGTTGACTTTCCTACCCCTCCTTTTCCACCAACAAATACAATCTTTCTATCTCCAATCATTTTGTTCCCTCCATTTAACAACAGCGAATGCCTGTAAGCGGAGATTTCTCCATCCCCATTCGCAAATGCCAGTCATGAAATTTTTCAAGCATATAAGGATAAAGCTCCAATGTATAGTAAAAAGCAGGGTTTGGGAGTCCGAGAGTTTCAGATAAACATAGAAGTAAGAAAAGGTCATCTTCATTTCTTAACTCTCGTGCAATTTCTGTACGATGATTTACTGAAAGAATCTCATCATATAATTGGAGCATTCTCTTCAATGCTTCTATTCCCTTCATTCTTTCACCTTCTTTACATAAAGTGAAAAAGGAAGCCCTCTACATCAAGGATTCCTTTTTCAAACGGGTATCTACATCTTTGAATCAATATTATGTGGTGTATCCTTATTACTTAATTCTTTAAATGCAATTAATACAATCCATACGGCAAAAATTAAAATGATACTTCCGAGAATAAATAATAGTAAATTGGTATCGGTACCTCCTACACCTGCCCAGTCAAATATAACTTGTTGGACCATTGCCCAGACGGTCATGACAAGCAGGAAAAGCATTGGGATAAGAGTAACTAAATAATTTCTACCTAGTCGTTTTAACCATACAGAAATTAACATTAAACTAATAGCCGCCAATAGCTGGTTAGAGGTTCCAAACAATGGCCATAATACATATCCACCAGAACCAAACCCGTTAGGTCCCTTCGGTAAAAGTACTAACGCGGCACTCGTAACAACAGCAACTGTTGTAGCAATATGTGCTTTTTGAAGTGTAGGAAGCTTATATTCAGCTCCTAGCTCTGCAATAATATATCTCATTAAACGGACAGACGAGTCCAACGTTGTTGCAGCAAAGCTAACAACGATTATCGCAATAATCGTGGCTGCAATATCGGCAGGAATACCTATCCCCGTAGCTAACTGTGCTCCACCTGAAATAAAGTTTCCTAGTCCACCAGAATTCGCTGCTGCAAAACTACTATATGCTGCTTTAAAGTCTCCAGCATTTGCAAACAAAGTAACACAAGCAATGATTGATATTAAGGCAAGGAATCCTTCCCCTACAGCACCAAAATATCCTACAAAGCGAGCATCAGTCTCTTTATCTAATTGCTTTGATGATGTACCTGAAGATACAAGTCCATGGAAGCCAGAGATTGCACCACAGGCAATGGTGATAAACATGAGTGGTAACCATGATTTATCTGTTGCATCCGGATTCATCATAGGAGCTGTTACATCTGGATTTAAAAATACAAGCCCCAAATACATTATTCCTAACCCAATTACGAGTTGGTGAGAGTTGATATAGTCTCTCGGTTGAAGTAATTTCCATACAGGTAGTGTCGAGGCAAAATAGCAATATACCATTAGGATAACAATCCAAACAAAGAATGCCATAGAAACTCCGCTTAGACCAAATAATGTCGTAGCTTCTGCTCCTCCAAAATAGCTTACAAGATCAATTTGTAATGCAGGAATCTTACTTGTTAGAACGGCTGAACCATACATGATAATGAGTGACACAATGGATGGCAGTAACATACTTCCTTTTTTTCTGTAAACTGCATACCCAATCCAAATGGCAAGTGGTATTTCAATAAATACAGGAATGACACTTGCCGGAAATTTGATAAAGAGATTTGAAATTACCCATGCAAATACAGCGTTTACCATCAACACCAAGATCAAAATGATAAATAAAAATAAGAGCTTTGCTTTTTTTCCGATCAATTTATCTGCAAGTGTACCTACAGACTGCCCCTTGTTTCGGACTGAAAGGACAAGTGTACCAAAATCATGTACTCCTGCAGCAAAAACAGTCCCTAACACAACCCATAATAACGCAGGTCCCCAGCCCCAATAAACAGCTATTGCAGGACCTACTATAGGTGCTGCACCTGCAACAGAAGTGAAATGATGCCCCCATAAAACATGTTTCTTAGTTGGTACAAAATCAACACCATCGTTAAACTCGTGGGCAGGTGTAACGAAATTTGGATCAAGGCGATAAATCTTTTCAGCAACAAATTTTGAATAATAACGATAGCCTAAAATAAAAACAATAGTACCAAACACTGCTAACCATATTGCACTCAAGCTAATCCCTCCAATACAATTTTTATTAGTGGTATTGAACCTTAATGCTCATTTATATGTTAATGGCCTATTGTAAGCGTTGTCAATACCATTATCTAAAAAATCAATATATTCAAAAAACGACAAAAATAGTAGTAATATTATTTCAAAACGCTTACTCAATTCTATTATGGACATGCAAAAACCCGCGAAAGGTTTATGCTCCTTCGCGGGCTTTTTTGTTCGTTATGAAAGTAATGCACGATCATTTGTCATTTTCGCGCCTCTGATTCGTTGGAACTCATTTAGTAATTGATCAATTGTTAAATTTGCTTTTTCCTGTTCATTAACCTCTAATATGATTTGTCCTTTATCCATCATGATCAGACGGTTCCCTAAATCTAGAGCTTGCTGCATATTATGTGTGACCATTAATGTTGTTAAATTGTATTTTTCGACGATTTCTTTGGTTAAGTTTGTGATTAACTCTGCACGAGCTGGATCAAGTGCTGCTGTGTGCTCATCGAGCAACAATATTTTCGGTTCAGTGAAGGTAGCCATTAATAGCGATAATGCTTGTCGTTCCCCTCCTGATAACAATCCCACTTTTGCAGATAAGCGATTTTCTAATCCAAGGTTTAGTGATTGGAGAACCTCTCTAAAGTAGTCCTTGCGGTTTTTTGTTACTCCTCTTCGTAAGGTCCGCGTTTTATTTCGTGAATATGCCATTGCAAGATTTTCTTCAATGGTCATATTTGGCGCAGTACCTGCCATTGGATCCTGGAATACACGCCCAATAAGCTTAGCCCGTTTATGTTCTGGTAAGAATGTAACATCCTTTCCAGCAATATTAACTGAGCCAGCATCCGGTATGAGCACGCCCGATATTACATTCATTAATGTTGATTTACCAGCACCATTACTACCAATTACAGTTACAAAATCGCCTTCTTTTAACTGTAGATTGGTCCAATCCAAAGCGATCTTTTCGTCGGGTGTACCTTCATTAAAGATTTTATGAATTTGATTTAAGTGTAGCACTTGCTTCACCCTCGCTTTCTGAAGGTACGTTTTTCATTCGTACAAGTTGTTGTCGTTTTGCTCGTCTGCTCTTCTCTTTTGTTCCTTCAAGAATTTTTGGTAGGACAAGTGCAATGATTACGATGATGGCAGTAATCAATTTCATATCTCCAGGTTGTAGGAACTCAACTCTTAATGCTAAGGATACAACGATACGATAAATAATAGCACCACCAATTACTGCAAGTGTTGCTCGTGCAATCGTTTTGGCACCAAAAAGGGCTTCACCAATAATAACGGATGCTAAACCAATAACAATCATCCCAATACCCATTCCAACATCGGCAAAACCGCCTTGTTGTGCAATGAGTGATCCTGAGAATGCTACAAGCGCATTTGATAGACCTAATCCAAGAATCGTCATTAAGTTTGTATTAGCAGAAAAGCTGGAAATCATTTTTTTGTTGTCTCCAGTAGCTCTCACTGCAAGACCGATTTCTGTTCGTAGGAAAAGATCAATTAAAAACTTAATCACAAGTGTAACAACAATCATAAATAATAAAATGCCCCAGGTCTTTGGTAGGCTATCTCCAAGACCGAATGCTGTTAACATTGAATTAAACAATGAATCTAATCCTAGTGATGCAGATATATCAGATACGTTTGTAAAAGTTGTATCTATATTTAATAATGAAACATTTGATTTACCCATAATTCGAAGATTGACTGAATAAAGGGCAATCATCATCAAAATACCAGCTAGTAATGCATTAATTTTTCCTACCGTGTGTAGTAATCCCGTAATACTACCAGCAATAAATCCAGCAACAAGGGCAAAAAGTGTTGCGATAAAAGGATTTACTCCATTCGTAATCAAAATGGCGGAAACAGCAGCTCCTGTAACGAAGCTGCCGTCGACCGTCAAGTCTGGAAAATCTAGTATACGGAAGGACAGGTAAACACCAATTGCCATGATTGCATAGATGATTCCTGATTCAAATGCCCCAAATAATGCTGTAAACATGTTGAATCATCCTTTCTTTAAGTACTGTTCAAAAAGGAGGATGAAAAGGACCAAGAAGTTCGAGGCGGCGAAGTTTTGAGTACCGGAACGTATGTAGTTGATACGTGAGGAACGCAAAAACAAGCCAACGAAGAAATTCGATGTGTCATTTTCACCGGACTTTTTGAACATCATTGTTTATTCACCTTCGTAGATGTCAGCCAATTCTTCCCATTCAGGTTTAATTTCAATTCCTTGCTCTTCCGCTGCTTTTTTATTAATGAAAAGCTGTAGACTGTTTGGAAGTTCAACTGGAATTTCAGAAGCCTTCTTCTCACCTTTTAGAATGGCAGCAGCCATAAGACCAGATTGATATCCAATATCGTAGTATTCAAATCCACTTGCAGCAAAACCACCAGCTTTCATTGAATCAAGTTCACCAACGAACAGTGGAATATCTTCCTCATTAGCTACAGCTATGATTGAATCTAAAGCTTGAACTGCAGTGTTATCTGTTGGAATATAGATTGCATCAACACGGCCTACTAAGCTTTGAGCAGCTTGATTCACTTCAGCAGTTGTAGATACAGAAACTTCTACTAATTCCGCACCGCCTTGTTCTGCAAATTCTTTCACTTGTTCAACCTGTACAACAGAGTTTTGTTCACCAGAGTTATAGATGACTCCGATCTTTTTCGCTCCCATTTCACCAGTGATGAAGTCAATTGTTGTTTTAGTAGCATCTGGGTGGTTATCAGTTGTACCCGTAATATTTTCGCCTGGCTTATCAAAAGCTTCTACTAAACCAGCACCAACAGGGTCTGTTACTGATGTGAAAATGATAGGAATTTCACTAGTTGCATTTAGTGCAGCCATTGCACTAGGCGTTGCGTTTGCAAAGATTAAGTCCACTTTGCTACCGACAAGGTTTTGTGCAATTGTTGCTGTGTTACTTTGCTCACCTTGCGCATTTTGGAAATCAAATTTTAAATTATCGCCTTCTTTAAACCCTTCATCTTCTAACGCTTTTTTGAAACCTTCTGTTGCAGCATCTAAAGAAGTATGTGGTGCATATTGTGTAATACCAACTACAACTTGATCTTTTGCACTGCTTCCGCCAGTAGAATCCTTTGAAGTGCCATCGGTCTCTTCACTTCCGCATCCTGCTAAAGCAAGGAAGCCCGCTAATACCACTCCAAGCATTTTTGTTGAACCTTTCATTGCATATCCCCCCGAAATCTCTTTACTCTTTTTTGATTTTCTAGTAAGCTATTACTTTACTAGAATAATAATATTCATACACTTTCACTTTACTGCATAAAAGCGAAAAAGCGTTAATGTATGCCATTGGTTAATCGTAATATTATCATTCTAGACGCCTTCCGTCAATTATTTTCTGAAGATTTTACACTTTCAGCTTATAAATTTTTTCGAATTGCGTAAAAAGATATTTTGTTTTCGTATGATAATACGTTTTATTTTATTTCACGTTACAAAAAATATAATAATATGAGTTGCAATGGAGGTATTTGATTGAAGCAAACGGCACAATGGTCATCAAAATTAAGCTTTATTTTAGCAGCAGCAGGATCTGCAATCGGATTAGGGGCGATTTGGAAATTTCCTTATGTGGCAGGTACTAGCGGTGGTGGAATTTTTTTTATTATTTTTCTTATATTCACTTTGTTAATAGGTTTACCCCTTTTATTAGCTGAATTTGTAATTGGTAGAAAGACTCAAAAAAATGCGATTCAATCCTTTAAAGAATTAGCACCACGAACGAACTGGCATATCGTTGGTCGATTAGGTTTTTTTACAAATGCGGTTTTACTTTCTTTTTATAGTGTTGTTGGTGGCTGGATTTTAATTTATTTGGTAAGTGGCAGTATTGGTAAATTAAATGGTTTAACGGAATCTGAGTATGGTGCGTATTTTGGAGAAACCATTGCAAATCCATTTCTAGTTGTGCTCGCACAACTATTATTTATGTTAATTACGATTCTTGTAGTTGCAAAAGGAGTCCAGGCTGGTATTGAGAAGGCGAGTAAATGGATGATGCCTGCACTTTTTATTCTTTTCATCGTTATTATTTTTCGTTCAATCACGCTTGAAGGTTCTCTTGAAGGAATCCTGTTTATTTTAAAACCTTCTATTTCATCACTTACTTCTGATACTGTTCTTTTTGCACTTGGTCAATCCTTTTTTGCTCTTAGTGTTGGGGCTTGTACAATGTTAACTTATAGCTCTTATCTTTCGAAGAAGGAAAACATGGTACAGTCAGCGTTCTCGATTGTGGGGTTAAATATTCTCGTTACACTATTGGCAGGGTTAGCAATATTTCCAGCTGTTTTTGCTTTTGGATTAGAGCCTGATGCTGGGCCTGTCCTCTTATTTAATGTGTTACCTACTGTCTTTGGAAAAATGCCTTTTGGTATTTTATTTTTATTAGCATTCCTGCTTTTATTTTTATTTGCTACTCTTACGTCCGCTTTTTCGATGCTTGAGTTAATTGTAGCAATCTTGTCAAAGGAGAACGAACAGAAACGAAAAAACAATGCGTGGATGGCAGGAATAGCAATCTTTTTACTGGGTGTCCCATCTGCCCTTTCTTTCGGAGTATTAAGCGATGTTAGTTTATTTGGAAAATCCATTTTTGATCTTGCTGACTTTCTTGTAAGTAACATTCTTTTACCTATTGGGGCTTTCTTTATATCGATTTTCGTGTCAATTATAGTTCCGCGAGAAGCACTCTATAAAGAATTGCAAATGGGCAGCAAATTTCCGATTATTGTGATACAGGTTTGGTTCTTTTTAATTCGCTATGTTGTTCCAATTGTAATTATCATTGTATTTTTAGATAGTCTGGGTGTTATTTAAAAAAGGTGTTCCAAATTTAATTGGAACACCTTTTTCTTACTCTTCTTTTTTGTCCTTATCTTCTGTAGCAATATTGTTAATAACCTTTATTCTCATGATTCGTTTCTCATCCATTGCATCAACTTTAAAAGTATGATTTTCGTATTCAATCTCTGGGAAAGTATCTCCTGAAGGGATATATCCCAATTGACCAATCACAAAGCCGCTTAAGGTATCATATTCATCTGTTGGAAGATTAACCTTTAGAATATCCTCTACTTCATATAAGTTAATCGTCCCAGCCATGGAGTATGTCATATCATCTAGCTGAATGTATTCTTCATCCTCAATTGTATAATCGTCATATTCGTCAAAAATATTTCCGACGATTTCTTCAATTAAATCCTCAATCGTAACAATCCCATCTGTTCCACCATATTCATCGATAACAATGGCCATATGGATATTATTTTTTTGCAATTCCTTAAATAATTCATTCGTGTGTTTGGATTCCAATACAAAGTAAGGATCTCTTAGCAGGTCTTTTAAGTTAAACGATACATCATCACAGTCATCAACAAACTTTATTAATTCTTTCGAATGTAGAATTCCAACTATCTGATCAATACTCTCATCATAAACAGGAAAACGTGTGTATTTTTCTACTGTTACGAGGTGAATAATTTCTTTCAATGTATAATCAAGCGGTATTCCTATAATATTCGTACGATGTGTCATGATGTCCGACACTGTTTTATTATCAAACTCAAAAATATTGTTAATCATAATTTTTTCTGATTCTTGTATAGTCCCTCTTTCTTTACCAACATCGACCATCATCCGAATTTCTTCTTCTGTTACATTTTCATCCTCTGCATTGGGATCGACACCAAATAATCGAACAATTCCATTTGTTGATATCGTTAGTAGCTTAACAAAGGGCAGTGTAATCTTGGATAAAAGCGTTAAAGGTCTAGCAGCAATTAATGAGATTTCCTCTGCTTTTTGTAACGCCAGCCTTTTTGGTACCAGTTCTCCTATTACTAATGTAAAGTACGATAGTATGAGTGTTATGACTACAACTGAAATTGTATCCAGAAGAGCTGGTGCAATTGGGACTTCAAGGTCAATTAACCATTTAGTTAAATATGTAGCAAAGCTTCCAGCAGCAAATGCACTCGCTAAAAAACCTGCTAATGTAATACCTATTTGTATTGTTGCTAAAAATCCACTTGGGTTCGATAGTAGTCTGTGTAACAAAATAGCTTTCTTATCCCCACTGTCAGCCATCAATTTTACTTTATTATCATTTAGTGAGACCATTGCCATTTCAGATGCTGCAAAAAAGGAATTTAATAAGATCAAAAGAACCAGGATTAAAATCTCAGCAAGCATTTTTAGTACCTCCAAGCGTTGGAAAGAAACATTTATTTATTTTCTTAAATTCCCCTTCTTTTCATAGCATTATGCTTTATATAAAACGATTGGTTTTTTTAAAAAAAATATCTACTTTGTTGATTGACAGAATATAAATAGGACATTATAATTTATCTTAAAGTAATATATCTTGAATTTAAGATTTATGATTCTAAAATAACTTTTTGGGGGATATTAATATGGCAAACACAAAATGGGCAGTTGACGCATCACACAGTAGTATTGATTTTTCAGTAAAGCATATGATGATTGCAAAGGTGAAAGGTTCATTTGAGAGCTTTGAGGCTACTATTGAAGCAAATCCTGCGGACTTAACATCAGCAAATATTGAATTCAAAGTTGATCTTGCAAGTGTAAATACAAAGAATGGTGATCGTGATAACCACCTTCGTTCTGCTGATTTCTTTGATGTAGAAAATCATCCAGAAATGACTTTCAAATCTACTTCTATCGTAAAAACGGATGATGATGAATACAATGTTACTGGTGATTTAACAATTCGTGGTACTACTAAATCTGAAACGTTCCAGGTTGTATTTGAAGGTGCAGGCAAAGATCCATGGGGCAACGAAAAAGTAGGTTTCAGTGCAACAGGAAAGATCAATCGTAGCGATTATGGTTTAGTGTGGAATGCTGCCCTTGAAACAGGTGGCGTTCTTGTTGGGGACCAAATTAAAATTTCTATTGAAATCGAAGCTGGAAAAGCTGAATAAAACAATGTAATGAGCAGGCCATTGAGGCCTGCTCTTAATAGTTGTATAGTAATGTAACGACTTTATCTTCAATTGGCTTTCCATGCGCATCATTCATTAAATTGTTTAAAAGAATAGAAAAGATAAGGTCTTCCCCACTCTTCGTCTTAATATACCCAGATAATGAACTCACGGTTCGAATTGTTCCAGTTTTCGCTTTTACCTTCCCGGCCATATCAGGATTTTTCATGCGATAACGTAATGATCCACCCACAAGTCGTTCACTATTGCCTGCTACAGGTAATGCTTCTAAGTAAGTAGGAAACCAGGATTGCTTTTGAGCATGATAAAGCAACTTGGATATGTCGTTGGCGGACACTAAATTAACATGTGAAATTCCTGAGCCATCTCTAATGACCATACTACTTGGGTCCACTCCGATTTTTCGAAGCTCATCTTTTACAACAGCAATCCCTTTATCCCAACTCCCTTCCCCTTTACGAATACGTCCCATTTCTTTTACGAGTGTTTCACCGTGTCCATTATTACTTAATTTCATAAAAGGAATGAGGAGTTCTTTTAATGGAATGGATTGATCAATTGCAAGTAGTTCTGCATCTTCTGGAGTTTTTGCAAGGCCATCTGTTCCAATCACATGGATTCCGTTCTTCGCTAATGCATGCTTGAACAAATCCAATGTATAGCCTGTAGGTTCCCACACCGTCATCCATTCTTGTACCGATTGTGCATTGACAGGTATTGTACCTTCAATCGTAATCACATTTTCTCCATGTTCACGAATGATATCGATGTCTTTTTTCTCTTCTTTTTGTACCGTTTTTGTGTTATTGATGATTTTGACATATTTGTTCGTGGGTTGGACTGAAATTTCAGCTTTGGTTCCCGCTTTCTTTCCAGGTGCTACCTCGACAATTAAAGTTCCTGAATCATAATCTTTATTCGGAGAGGCTGTTAACCCTGAAACAGCTGAACCATAATAATAAGTCTCATCGCTCCAGGTTAAATCAATTGAATAACGCTCATCATCATACCAAGAATCATCCGCGATAATATTTCCAAAAATCACATCAACTCCAGATTTCTTGATTTTCTTTGCAAGTAAATCTAAATCTTGTTGGAGTAATGTTGGATCTCCTTTCCCTTTCAAATAGAGATTACCTGTTAATTTATTACCCTCAAGCTTCCCATCTGTGAGAACTTCAGTTGAGAACTGATAATTCTCACCAAGAGCAGATAATGCCGTTGCTGCTGTAATTAGTTTTAAATTGGACGCAGGTCGAAGTCTAACATCTCCAGCATGTTGATATAAGATTTCTCCACTTTTTGCTGACCTAATACTTATTCCAGCAATTGCACCTTTGAGGTTGGGTTCATTGAGAACAAGTTGATTAAGTTGTGCAAGCACTTGTTTTTGGTTTGCGTTAGCATTTGCTATTTCTTGTTGTGGGTGGATAGAAGGCATAAAAGTTATTGCAAGTAATAGTACAGCAGTTAGTATAAGATTTTTCGTTCGAATAATGGTTTTCCTCCCTTTTCTTTTTCTATTGTACAAGTATGGAATCTTTACCATATTTTATACAATAATGGAGGTAATATGAAGAACGATTTGTTATTTATTTGCATAAAAAAAGCATCCCAACTTAGATGCTTTATAACTAACTTATAAAAATACAAAATAAATAACAGCGGCTAGTACAATTCGGTAGATGGCAAATGGTAATAGCTTAATTTTATCGATGAGGCGTAGGAAGAAGCGAATTGAAATTAGAGCAAATACGAATGCACTAATAAATCCTGCAATAAATACTGGAAGTGCGTCCATTGAAAAATACTCTATGTTTTTTAGAAGCGATATTCCACTTGCTCCTGCCATGATTGGAACAGCCATGATGAATGTAAAATCTGCAGCTGCTCTATGGCTAAGTCCTACTAATACACCACCGGAGATGGTCGCACCTGAACGTGAGAATCCTGGCCAAAGTGATAAACATTGAATAAGACCAACTGTTAATGCTTGTTTATACGTAATTTGATCTACAGTTTGCGTATTTGGATGTTTAGCACTATATCGGTCAGCGACAATCATTAGGATTGCACCTATCACTAGTCCAATTAATACAGTTTCAGTTGTGAATAAATATTCATCAATTGTATCTTCAAATAATACTCCAAGGACACCTGCAGGAATTAACCCTACAATAATATGTGTTAAACGTAAGTGTTTTGCTCCAACTGGAACAATTTTGTTTTTTCGATTAAGTCCAAGTAAGTCAATAAATCGGTCTTTAAACACGACAACAACAGCTAGTATGGAGCCGAGTTGAATCACAACTTTGAACGTGTTCGCTGGATATTTTCCAAGAAACTCCTCTGTTTTTAGCCACATATCATCGACAATAATCATGTGACCTGTCGAGGAGACTGGGGCAAATTCTGTTAAGCCTTCAACCAGTCCTAAAATAATCGCTTTAATGATTTCAATAATTTCCATCAGACGTAAAGTACTCCTTTTTTAAATGTCTAGATTCAGGCGCCTATTAGACGTGCGCCCGAAACATTTTTAATTATCTCGTTTTTGATTTTCTCTTGGTGAAAAATATAACAAGAAATCCAATTCCCGCTAATGCAATCAATGCATAAGTGATATTCGAGTAAATGTCCATGTAATGAACAATAACGTCCCAAGATTCACCAAATGCAGCTCCTAGCATCACAAGAATCACATTCCAAATTAATGTTCCAAGCGTTGTAAAGAGAATGAACATCCAAAAGTTCATATTGGACATCCCTGCTGGAATGGAAATTAAGCTCCTGATTAATGGAACCATCCGGCAGAAAAATACAGTCCAATATCCATATTTATCGAACCAAGCATCTGCTTTATAGATATCCTCTTTTGTTACTCGTAAAATGCGACCATAGCGGTCAACAATTTTCTCTAATCGCTCAACATCAAGTAAGCGTCCAATTCCATATAGAATAATCGCACCTACAACTGATCCCAGTGTTGCAGCAACAATAACCCCTGCCACGGTTAATTTCGTGATTGTGGTCATAAATCCGCCTGCGGTTAAAATCACCTCAGAAGGAATGGGTGGGAAGATATTTTCTAGTGCAATTAATAGAAAAATTCCAACATACCCAAATTGATCCATAAAATCTGTTATCCAATTATCCATTTTTACCTCCAAATAAGATGCTACAAAGTCAATTCTATAGCATACCTATTGTAATCTATGTTTGTCCTTCTTTAAAGTATTCCTTTAAATTTTTTCCTATCAATGAATTTCCAAAACAACCGGACAGTGGTCACTTCCCATGATGTGTGAGTGAATATGGGAATCTTTTAGACGGTCTTTAAATTGTTCAGATACAATAAAATAGTCGATTCTCCACCCAATATTTTTTTCACGCACATTTCGCATGTAGCTCCACCATGTATATTGATCGGTTATGTCTGGATAAAAATATCTGAAGGAATCAATGAATCCAGAATTGAGTAAATTGGTCATTTTTCCACGCTCTTCATCGGTAAATCCAGAATTTCCTCGATTTGATTTTGCATTCTTTAGGTCAATTTCCATATGAGCAACATTCAAATCACCACACATAATGATTGGCTTGCTCTCATTTAATTGAGTAAGATAAGCAAGCATACGGTCTTCCCATTCAAGCCGGAAGTTCAGTCTTGCTAGATCCCTTTGTGAATTCGGTGTATAGACATTAATTAAATAAAAATCTTCGAATTCTAATGTAAGAATTCTTCCCTCTGATTCTTCGTTTTCATCTCCAACACCATATGAAACCGAAAGGGGCTTTACTTTTGAAAAAACAGCAGTTCCTGAATAGCCCTTCTTAAGCGCATAGTTCCAATATTGATGGTAGCCTTCAAGGTCTAGTTCAATTTGACCTTCCTGAAGTTTTGTTTCCTGCACGCAAAAAATATCAGCATCCATTTCATTGAAATAATCCAAAAAGCCTTTTTTAACACATGCTCGTAATCCATTTACATTCCAAGATACAAGTTTCATAATCTATAAAGCTTCCTCTCTTTGTTACTCCTCATATATCATTTTTCTCGTCATTCCTCCATCTACGACGAGATTAATCCCCGTAACAAAATTATTTTTCGAATCGGTTAGATATAGACATGCATTTGCAATGTCAGTTGGAGTACCGACCCGCTTAGAAAAGTGTTGGTCATGGTCTTCTTTACGAAGTTCTTCATAATTACCTGTTTCTATCCAACCTGGTGAAATGGCATTTACTGTTATCTGATACTCTGAAAATGAAGCAGCAAGTGCGTGAGTAATTGCAACGATTCCACCCTTTGTTGCTGCATATCCTTCTGAATGGGCTTCAGACATCAAGGCCCTTGTTGACGCAATATTAACGATTGAGCCGCCAAATTGCTTCATATATCTTGCAGCTTCTCTCGAGCATAAGAAAACACTTCGTAAATTCGTATGAATCACGTCATCCCATTCTTCAACAGTGACATCGAATGGTGATTTAAACAAACCTTTTCCTGCATTGTTTATTAAAATATCAATTTTACCATAGGTTTGATAGGTTTGGTTTATCAAATTTTTGATATCCTGCTCAATTCTTACATCTGTTTTAATAAACATGGCTTCCTTACCTTGTTCCTGAAGTTCAAGGGTTTGTTTTGTTCCTGCCTCTACATCAATATCTGCTAAGATAACTTTATCTCCATTATTTGCGTAACTATTCGCTATACCTCTGCCAATTCCATTTGCTGCACCAGTAACAATGACAACACGATTCATTTATTTCACCAGCCCATTTTTCATAGTTTCAAAAACTTTCCTTTTTCATTATAAACGACGAAGCCGTTCTGGCAAAATAAAACAGAGATTCAGGTGTTACAAGAATGATAAGATATATACTGGGGAGTGAGGTTATTGAGGAAAAGAATAATTGTATTTCTATTCGTATTATGTAGCCTTCCAATTCTACTAAGCTTAGACCCTATCACGTATAACGCTTCATATTATGCTAAATACGAATCACCAAATGGAGTTCTATTTCTAAGCTATTCAGAAAACTGGAATGAGCAACAATTAGAGGAACTTTATCAGGAACTAATAAAAAACAAACACGGTGAGGAAATGAACCTGTTACAAGAAGTTCGCGTCATGGATGGTCCATCACCTTCAAATAATAGTATTACAGGAATCTATCATCCGTTTATTAGCAGCATTACGCTTTATAAAGGAAATGAACATACAAACGCTCGAGAATACCGAGATACGTTATCACATGAGTATGGTCATCATTTTGCATACTATTATTTTCCATCGCATCATTTTCCTTTTTCAAAGTGGTCAAAGCTAAGAGGGTTAGATGATATACCTGTTAAATGGTCTTCATTTTTTAATTACTCCATCTCAGCACATGAGTGGTACCCGCAGGAAATTTTTGCTGACGATTATGTTCTATTATATGGGGCAATCAATGAAGTAGATCGAGATGATGTCTATTCGAATGAAGCGTTTTATATGCGAACCGAGCATGAAAATCAGCTACTTACGAATGTCTTAGGAAATCAAGAATTGCAACAATTTATTGAACGAGAAACTGGAATAATGATCGATGATAACCGGAAATTGAAAACCCCTAAGTTGTCTTTAGTTACGGATGACAGTTTGACCTTTGATATCGAAAAAAAGGAGAATGTGGCTTATCGGTTAAATCTTGCAGACTATGAATATTATGAAATTACGGATGACAAAAGTGGATCTGTTACTTTTCCAAATATCGAATTGCAAGAAAACGAAGTTATTTCTATAGATGTTCTTGATTTGGAAACGTCAATAGGTTTTCGTACGGATGATATCCGACTTCATTTGGAAGATTAGATAGAAAATTATCCGCATTTCATTATATAATATAAATAGAGAGTTTTTTGAAAGGCGGTAATGACGATTCCAACACCAAGTATGGAAGATTATTTAGAAAAAATTTATTTATCGATTCAGCAAAAAGGCTACGCTCGAAGCGTGGATATTGCTTCTTCATTAAATGTCCTCCCTTCCTCCGTTACAAAGATGATGCAAAAGTTGGATGAGGAAGGTTTTGGGATTTATGAAAGATATAGAGGTTTTGTGTTAACCGAAAAAGGAAGCACGATTGCAAAAAAGTTAGTAGAAAAACATGAGATGCTTGAAGACTTTTTAAAAATGATTGGCGTTCAGGATAAGAATATTTATGAAGAAGTTGAAAAGCTCGAACATTATATAAGTAAGGAAACCTCCTTATGCTTATCAACCTTAATTGACTTTTTTGAAGAAAATCCTTCCGCTAAAAAAGAATACCTACAATTTCGAAAAGATAAGATGTAAAAAGCTCAGGATTACCTGAGCTTTCTTATTTCAATTTAATATTGACCTTATCATCTAGATAGGTAGTTCCCCAATAACCGTGAATTTGTAACCACCCAGGAACACTCTCTTCAGTAGAACTCTCTCCATAGACTTCAAGTAATACTTTCGTTTGATAATAACGAGGATGGTCTCCCACATACATATACGCATTTTGGACATACTCATCACGGTTATATATTTTCCCATTCAGGTCAACAAATACACCATCGCTATCCGTCATCCCCATAGACATAGCAGAATTGTTATTTTGTCCTAGTACTTCAAAATGAAGCGATTCAAATTTTCGTCCTTCATTCATTTCAGCTGTAATTTCGATTTTTGTAGGCTCACCTAATTCAACTTTATCAATTGAAATGTCACTACCTTGATATTCAAAGGTTTGTGGAAATGGTTTGTTGATATCTATTTCTACTTTATAGGCATCATTCTTCGTGTAGTATAATGAGCTTAATAAAAGACTGACTTCTTTTGGCTTCTCAAAATAAAGAGAATCAAAAGGTGATTGATAAGTGTTGTATTGCCTATCCCCACCTTGTATAGGAACACTCCATCCAAATGGTTTTGCCTTCTTTTTCTTTGTTTGGATTCCTTCAAAAAACAGTTCATTAATATATTGATCACCACTATATGGTTCAAAACGATATTGAAGAAGCGTGATGGTTGGAGCTATAATCAATTTCTCTATCTCAACTGGAAACCCATCTACTTTGAATTTTTTGTGGACGACATGTTCGAACGATTCTTTCTTCTTAACTGGTATTTCAAAATTCCATTCACCAGGGAAAAACGAACCTTCTCCATAGACATCCATCCATTCAAAGTTTTCAGCATTCTTTTCCATCTTTTGCAGTTTTGAAAGATTCAGTTTTATGGTTTTTGTTTCGGATGAAACGGGTAATAAACTTAGTATTCCCTTAAAGACATCCCCTTCACTTTCAAGGGCTTGAACCGGTAAATGGTTGATGGGAATGGCCTGTTGATCAAAGGTGTTCATTTCCTCTTCTACAAATACACCATTCCAAAAATTAATTCCATATTGTTCACTATTTTCAAGATTTTCAACTTCATAATAGATTAATGTTTGAAAATCATCTGCGATAGCACTTTTTATCGTAACTTTTATTCCATTGCTTTCTTGAACAAGATTAAGTGGTTCCCCGATACCACTTTTTAAGTAAGCTAATAATTGCTCATCCTCTTGATCACGCAGGTCAAGCCAAGAGTAATACATATAAGCAAATCCGTTCGTTACATACCCGATTAAGAGTAGTAAGACGAGTGAAGATGCAATTCCAATACTTATTTTGGTTCGTTTCTGTTTCTTCCTCTTCTTAAATCCTTCGATTTCAATTAACCTTGTCTTCACATCATCAAAAAAATGTGAAGGAACTTCAATCGCATCAGCCTCTTCAATTAGTGAATAAATTGTAGCTTGGAATACTGTTAGACCGCTTTGACAGATTTCACAACTGTGTAAATGAATCTCAAAATCTATTTTAGAAGGACGATCTAATGTTCGGCTCAAATAATCAATGTATTTTTCTTGATAATGAACTTCTTCTCCCCCACTCAAAATCCGAATACCTTTATGTAAATGGGCTTTTACTGTTTCGACAGGGATTTCTAGAATATCGGCTACCTGTTCACGGGGAATGCTAAGAATATATGTTAAAGCGAGAACATCTTTGCTAATTTCATTAAGTTTATCTAGTACACTCTCAACTGTTACTTGCATATTTCTGAGCTTACATTCTTTTATAAACAGGGAAACAACCCAATTTTCAGAGGAAGCCTGCTTTTTTTTCCTATGTATTTCCGCCTGCACCTTTATCATCACATTGTAAAAAATCTCTTGAATGTCTTCCATATTTCTTATATAGACAGAGGCAAGCTTGTACAAGTTTATTTTTCTTTGTTCAAACCAATCGATGATTGAATCCATGTTTTTTTGTTGCAACTTCTTTATTAAAATAGGGTCTGTTTCCGTTATGATCACAATGTATGTCGCTCCCTTACCTTTCCTTCTCTCTTTATTTCAACATGAATCGAGCGAATCCCTTCTTTCTAAAAGGCCGTTTTCGCAAACTTTGTTGTTTTTTATAACGTTGACTTCCGCTTCAGGTGGACGCTTTCCGCGGGCGTGGCTTGAGCCTCCTTAACGAGATGTGGAGGCGGCTTGCACAGAAACGAGAAAATTGACCACTCCGACAAAGAGGCGTAATTTGCCTCTGAAGGAGGACTTGGAATTTCTCGAGTTTCTAGCCGCTACAACTGGACAAGTCGCTGCCGCTCCTGCGGGGTCTCAAGTCTCACGCTTTTCC
>NZ_JBPFDQ010000035.1:0-53667 GCF_059415045.1 Ferdinandcohnia sp. SAFN-114
ATCAAATTAATGAAAAAGTGTTAAATTTAATATGGATAGGTGTTTTATATATGTCTCATTTGGCTAGGTCAGTTCATCTTAGTGGCCTACTTCTTTTATATCGACGGAGTTGGTACGGTTATTTCCATGTCAACCGCATATGGAACAGACCTTGGAATCAATGCAACAAATTTATTAATTGTATTATTTGTAACACAAGTTGTGGCTGCACCATTCGCGATACTTTATGGTCGGTTGGCACAGAAATTCACTGGTAAAAAAATGTTGTATGTCGGCATTTTCGTTTATATCATTGTCTGTGTGTATGCTTTTTTCCTAAAAACGACTCTTGATTTTTGGATCCTCGCCATGCTTGTCGCTACTTCTCAGGGTGGGATTCAGGCATTAAGCCGCTCTTATTTTGCGAAGCTTGTCCCTAAACAAAAGGCAAATGAGTTTTTTGGGTTTTATAATATCTTTGGAAAGTTCGCTTCCATTATGGGTCCGTTACTAGTCGGGGTAACCGCTCAAATCACAGGTCATTCCAATATGGGTGTTTTCAGCTTAGTTATCCTCTTCATCATTGGTTTTATCGTGTTAACCCGCGTTCCAGAACCTAGTGAGGTTAAATAGAGCAAATCCTCTTTCTCAATGTTATAATGAAAAAAACTTGAGAAATGGGGACAATTAATGGATAAGAAAGAACTTGAATACAAAATTCGCGAGCTAAAATTAGACTATGTACGTCTTCAAAATGATTTGGAAAAGTTAGATTCTGTGAATGGCAATATCTCACCATTGGAACGGCAAATCGCAGAAATCGAGGATGAGATTAGCACCCTATCAAGAAAATTACGCCAATTGTAAAAGGAGCTGCAACCAAGTGTTGCAGCTTTTTTTTATATAAACGAAATGGTTCTTGCAATCGAATTCAGATGAGCTTCATCCGCCCATAAAATGAAGTAATTATAGGTTGAACCTTCAATTTGAACTGGGGTAGGATATCTGACTATTGCAGCTGCCTGGCGGTTCATTTCAGGTGGTTGGTCTGAAGATGGATAGATCAGACAAGCCTCTTGCCCACGAATTCTAGTCTGGAAAATGCGAGGTGACGAGCCATATGGCATCAACTTGTGAAAGGCTTCTCCCCTACACACTTCATGAATATCATCCCCACCACCAATTGCTGAAATTTGAAAGAAACCATCCGCTCCCTCATATCTCTCCGTATTTACCTGGTACCAGTGCGATGGATATTGGAACCGCACTCTATACGTTTCATTTGTATAAACCCCGCCTGTAGGAGGAACATTCCCTGAAGACCAGCTTAGATTTACAATTTGAGGTTCCCTCGTAAGGATGATAGGATTTGGACTTTGTATACCTACCAACCACATTTCAGTTGCAAATTCTTGTTCTGAGCAACCAGATAAATAGGCAATAGTTCGGGAATCTTGGGACCATGTAACAGGTGTTGAAAAGCAAGAAGATGTTGAAAGAATTCGTTCATTGTCACCACGTTTTCCTACTACGCGAATTTGATTATAATATCCTGTTCCTTCCCTATAAGCAGTCGCACTGAATGCTATCATCTGAGAGTTCGGGGACCATGTTGGATAAAAATTTTTTGCTTGTTCTCCACCTTGAATTTCGTACACCTGACCTGATGTCAACTCCACTGTACGGATAAGTGATATACTAGCTCCTGGTGTTGTATAAAGGACAAATGTTCCGTCTGGTGAAAGTGAAACCTCATTTAATGGCCCTTCTGTATTATTTGTAATTTGTCTCCTCCCAGATCCATTTGCCGCTATACGGTATAATTGCTGGTTTCCTGAAGGATCTACTCCTTGAAACAATAGCTCTTGCCCACTTGGGAACCACTGAGCATCTGATGCACTAGGCTCTGAAATACTTGTTGCTCGATGAGTCAATACATCATACATCATAATGTGATTTCGCGTTGTATAGGCTAATATCCTATGATTTGGAGACCAATCAAGTGTAATGTCCTCATTTGGACCGATTTGGTCAATAGCCGCGATTCCGCCAGTAGAAAGGTCAATGACATATACGATCCGATTTTTCCCTACAAAAGCAATTCTTCGATTATCACCTGACCATATAGGCTTTGAAAAGGAATCAGCTAATCCGTTTGTTAGTTTAACCCGATTTCCATTTTGAAGATAAAAAAGCCATATATCATAGCTCCCGCCACGGCTTGAAGTATAAGCAATTATTCCAGTTGGTCGTACTCTGTAATTTACAGACAAAAGACAAACCTCCTATCTATAGATGTCTTTTGCCTATTTTATTCATATAGCTTAAATAGGTTCATCTTTACTACTTTTCGTCTATATATTATTTATGCCCTTTCCTTGAGAATAGTTTGTCCTCTCCAACCATAGAGTTATAGAAAAGGAGGGAGAAAAATGAACCAAACATTTTCTACTATGAAACTAATACGCTATGTAGTAGCATTTGTATTTATTACATCTGGGACAATGAAACTTCTTAGCAGTGAACTAAGCTCTGTCTTTCTAAATCTACCATTACCTGCACCCGAACTCATCATGTATATTGTCGCTATTCTTGAAATTGTTTGTGGGATCCTTCTTACTATTAATAAGGAAGTTAAAAAAGCATCGATTCCATTACTTATCATTATCCTTGCAGCAATCCTTTTAGTTAAAATTCCCGTTCTGCATACAGGCTTTCTACAATTTGCCTTTGCTGTAAGACTTGATATTGTATTATTGGCATTATTATACATTCTTTATAAATCACACCATAAATAATAGTGAATTTATCCTTCAATGGAAACATTAAACAGATTGCAAACGCAATCTGTTTATTTTTATCAATATAATGATTCCAAAAAGCTTTTTATTTAACCTAAGATTTAAAACCTTATAAAATATTGGACCAACTCAGAATTTTCTTATGTTTGACATAGTGTAACAATTTCAATTATTATACCAATATACTATCTTGGAGGTTATGTTATGTCAGACTATAATAGACAGAAAATTGTGGACAGTGTTCCTCAAAAGGGATTCTTCGGACATCCTAAAGGACTATTCACACTTTTCTTCACGGAATTCTGGGAGCGATTCTCATATTATGGTATGAGAGCCATCCTATTATTCTATATGTATTATGAAGTATCTGATGGAGGACTTGGACTTGATCAACATACAGCTATGGCGATTATGTCGATTTATGGGTCACTTGTTTATATGTCAGGGGTTATCGGTGGATGGTTAGCAGACCGTATCTTCGGTACTTCTAAAGCGGTATTTTATGGTGGTATTTTAATCATGCTAGGTCATATTGCACTTGCAATTCCTGGTAACATCTCACTATTCTTTGTGTCAATGGTTCTGATTGTCCTTGGTACAGGTTTACTAAAACCAAACGTTTCTAGTGTTGTTGGGGAAATTTATAGTGAAAAAGATACACGTCGTGATGCAGGATTTAGTATCTTCTATATGAGTATTAACCTCGGTGGATTCCTTTCTCCTCTTATCGTAGGTGAAATTGGATTAAAGCATAATTTCCATTGGGGCTTCGCAATTGCTGCGATCGGTATGTTCTTTGGATTACTATTCTTTGTTTTCACAAAGAAAAAGAATCTTGGTCTTGCAGGTACAATTGTTCCAAATCCACTTGCACCAAATGAAAAGAAAAAAGTGTATACACAGATTGCTGTTGGTATAGTTATAGTTGCAATTTTAATAGCAGTTGGAATTCCAGCCGGTTTCCTAACATTTGATTCATTTATCGCACTTATTGGTATTCTTGGTTTCTTAATTCCTACTATTTATTTTGTTACGATGTATCGTAGCTCAAAAACATCAGATGTTGAGCGTTCAAGAGTATTAGCGTATATTCCTTTATTCTTAGCTGCCGTTATGTTCTGGTCCATTCAAGAACAAGGAGCAACAATTCTTGCCAATTATGCTGATACACGAACACAATTACAATTTGCTGGCTTTGATATTTCTCCAGCTTGGTTCCAATCATTAAACCCATTATTTATTATTATTTTTGCGCCTGTATTTGCATGGCTATGGGTAAAGCTTGGAGATCGTCAACCTTCTGTTCCGAAAAAGTTTTCATTAGGTTTGCTTTTTGCCGGTCTTTCTTTCCTTGTAATTTTATTACCAGCATATTTTGGTGGAACAGATTCATTAGTTAATCCACTTTGGTTAGTGCTAAGTTATTTCATTGTTGTTATTGGGGAATTATTAATTTCACCTGTCGGACTTTCCGCTACAACAAAATTAGCACCTGCAGCCTTCACAGCTCAAATGATGAGTTTATGGATGCTTTCAAATGCTGCTGCACAAGCACTTAACGCACAACTTGTTAAATTCTATACACCTGAAACAGAAATGACTTACTTTGGAGTAATTGGTGGGGCATCTATTGTATTAGGTATTATCCTATTATTCGTATCACCAAAGATTCATAAGTTCATGAAGGGTGTCAACTAATAATTAGTTCTGATTTTTCAAAAAAAAATGCAACATATCAAGTAGCGTGAGACTATCTCACGCTACTTTTCTTATATTTTGTGGAATAATATATTTTAGAGGATAACTCGAGTAAGATAGTACGAATTGGAATTGCCTTATTGGACTCTCTTCCTACTTTTTCTAGCTCGTGCTGTCAGAATCTCCACTGATTTCCGACTCACTCCCTGCTGATTCACCTCGTTCTGTCAGAATCACTACTGAGTTCCGACTCACTCTCTCCTTTTTAAGCTCATGCTGTCAGAATCACCACTGATTTCCGACTCACTCTCTCTTTCTTCCCCTCGTACTGTCAGAATCACCACTGATTTCCGACTCACTCTCTCTTTCTTCCCCTCATGCTGTCAGAATCACCACTGATTTCCGACTCACTCTCTCTTTCTTCCTCTCGTTCTGTCAGAATTAGCCCTCGTTTCTGACTCACTCCCTCCTTTTTCAGCTCATGCTGTCAGAATCACCACTCGTTACCGACTCACTCTCTCCTTTTTCCGCTCATGCTCTCAGAATCACCTATGCTTTTTATGATTCACTTCACGCCATTCTTAGTTGATTTATTCGCATACTAAAAAGACCTGTTCGGGATTGAACAGGTCTTTTTGTGTATTATAAATTTTTAATAAATAATCTCACAACATCTGCGCCACCAATAAATAAGCCGAGAGATGTTCCAAGGTTACACAAAACAATAATTAATAAAATCCGTGTTACTTTGTTATGCCAGAAGCCTTTTACACTATAAACATCTGTTGAAAGTGTTTCAAAGTCCTTCACGCTAGGACGGCGTAGGAAAGCTTGTACAAAACCTGCTATCCAACCCGCTGCAATTAAGGGATGCATGACTCCAATTGGTGCTGCAAAAAATGCAGTCACAATTGTAAGTGGATGACCTAGAGCAATCACTGCTCCGATAGCGGAAAATGAACCCGTCCATAAGACTAAACTTAGGGTTTGTTGCAAGCCCGCTTCTGGGTTGGCAATAAAGGTATAGGCAATAATGGCCACTATTAAAATCGGAATTGCCCAACCGATAATTTTAGGGGCTTTTGATTTAGGCGGCAACTGTGTAAGCTTCTTCAAATCGTGTTCTTTTTTAATTTCTTCCTTTATTCCAGGAACATGTGCTGCCCCAAGTACGGCTACTACTTTTTCTCCTGGAGCATGTTTGATCTTCTGTGCCAAATACTGATCACGCTCATCAATTAGTGGCGTTTTTAATTTTGGAAAGCTCGTTGAAAATTCAGTTAGCATTGAATTCAGCATATCCTTGGATTTCATTTTTTCCAGTTCTTCTTCAGTAATCGTCTCGTTGCTGAAAATACTATAAATAATAGACATTAATAATTTCATTTTTCCTGTGAACCCGACTGCATTCCAAATGCGTGAGAATGTAATTTGAATGTTTCGGTCTGCCAAAACTAATTCGGCATCTACTTCTTTCGCTGACTCGATTCCCTGCATCATTTCTTGCCCAGCATTGATTCCAAATTGACTAGCCATTCGCTTTTGGAATGAGGAAATTGCTAGGTTCATGAGAAGCAAGGTAGCCTTCTTCTCTTTGATGACCTTAAAGATGTCCATTTCCTTCCATTTGTTGCCTTCCATCATGGATTGATATCTTTGTTCATCTAGCTCAATACAAACCGAATCAGGTTTTTCCGCTTCAATAACTTCCTTAACCTGTTCAGCACTATGTTTTGAAACGTGAGCAGTTCCAATTAATATGTATTCCTTACCATCTAATTCGATCCTCGTGATATTTTCTTCAGACATAATAGACCATCCTTATACATGCTCAATTTGTGTATATGTCTAATTCTAAACTAGAATGGCATAGATTTGAATTCTTTTATTTTATAAAACAGCTCGAAGTGTTGAAAACGTAGAATTTTATTTGGAAATGATATACTTAAAATAAGAGTTAATTATTATTGTGAGGGATTTATGGTGATAAAAATTGTAACTGATAGCTCAGCGGATCTTCCAAATGAGTTGCTAGAAAAATATAAAATAACAGTTGTTCCCATGAACGTTTCGATTGAAGGTGTTGACTATAGAGAAGGTGTTGATATAACACCAAAAGAATTCTTTAAAAAAATGTTTGCGTCTGCCGAACTACCAAGGACTTCTCAGCCATCTCCAGCTGTTTTTGGAGAAGCGTATTCCAAGTTCCCAGTTAATTCAGAGATTCTATGTTTGACAATTTCATCTGGATTAAGTGGCACCTATCAATCGGCAATCATAGCAAAGGGACTTACTAAAAATAAAGTGACTGTCTTTGATACTTTAGCTGGCTCTTTAGGGCATGGTATACAAATTATAAAAGCTGCTGAACTAGCTGAAAGTGGACATTCAATGGAGGAAATCGTCGCAATCCTTACCAAATACCGAGAAAACATGAATATCTTCATTTTGCTTGATACAATCGAGAATATAGTGAAAGGCGGTCGATTAAGCAAATTTCAAGGCTCTCTTGCAAAGCTATTAAATATAAAGGTTTTATTACAAAGAGGAGATGGCGGCACCGTAGAAACTCTTGAAAAAATCTGAGGGAAAAAGAAAAGCCAAAAACGATTAATGGAAATAATCAAAGACTCAAAAAAGGATTTCTCTGAAACCATTTTTGGAATCACCCACACAGGTAACCTTGAGGAAGCTGAGGCGTTAAAAAATGAAATTATTGCCCAGTTTCATCCAAAAGAAGTCATTCTAAATTATATGGGTGCAACAATGGGTACTTACGCGGGTAGGAGAGGCATGATTATTTCTTATGCATAATAAAAAAGGGACCAAGCATAAACATGTTTTGGTCCCTTTCACCTTTTATCCTGGGAATGACTTATCGTTTTCTGCTAACGAGCCTGAAGGATTATCTTCATGCTTATAATCATTCACCCAATAGTCAGCATTTTTAATTCCAAGTTTTTCTGGATTAAAGACTGGATCAAGTCCCGCCTTGCGTTGCTTCTCGTAGTCCTTTAATGTTACTAATGCTGGTTTTGCTAGGATCAGAATGGCAATTACATTCAACCAAACCATTAAACCTAAGCCAATATCACCAAAAGCCCAAGCAAGCTTCGCCTCATTCACAGTTCCGTATGTCATTGATCCTAATAAAACAATTTTTAAGACAAACATGGCTACCCTGCTATCTCTACCTCTTATTAAATATGCGATATTTGTTTCTGCCATATAGTAATACGCCATAATCGTTGTAAAGGCGAAGAAGAATAAAGCAATCGCTGTAAAGCCTGCACCAAATCCAGGAAGTGCAGTTTCAACGGCTGCCTGTGTGAACGCCGGCCCCGCTTCAACTGTTTCTCCTAAATTATTTACAATAAATGCACCATCATCCGCTTGTACATTATACATTCCTGTAAACAAAATCATAAACGCAGTTGCTGAACAAACCAATAAAGTATCAATGTAGACAGCAGAGGCTTGAACTAAACCTTGTTTAGCAGGATGGGATACTTCCGCAGCCGCAGCCGCATGTGGTCCTGTACCTTGACCAGCTTCATTTGAGTAAATACCACGTTTTACTCCCCAAGAGATTGCCATCCCGATTATTCCGCCAAATGCCTGCTCTGCTCCAAAAGCACTTTTAAAAATTAAAGCAATTACAGCTGGCAATTGACCGATATTCATAAGCATGATAATAATTGCCATGATAATATAACCTATAGCCATAAATGGTACCACATACTGTGCAACGTTCGCTATTCTCTTAATACCACCAAAAATAATGGCACCGATTAATACAACCAAAATAGCTGCAGTTACCCATTTATTAATCCCAAATGCGTTGTCCAATCCAGCTGCAATCGAATTTGATTGGATTCCTGGCATTAGAAATGCCATTGCTAGAAGGGCTGCAAGAGCAAAGATAACTCCATACCATTTCCAGCCGATTCCTTTTTCTATGTAATACGCTGGTCCACCACGATATTGACCGTCTTGCTTTTCTTTGTAAATCTGCGCTAATGTCGATTCAATGAATGAAGTTGCTGCCCCAATAAAGGCAATTGCCCACATCCAGAACACGGCACCTGGTCCACCAAATGCAATAGCGGTAGCCGTTCCAGCAATGTTACCTGTTCCAACACGACCTGATAGTGAGACAGCCAATGCTTGGAAAGATGAAACCCCTGCATCAGAGCTTTTCCCTTTGAACATTAGGGATGTCATATCTTTGATGTGCCTTACCTGTAAAAAACGAGTTAAAATTGAAAATAAAAGTCCCACACCAAGCATTCCATAAATCATTACCGGGCTCCAAAGGATACCATTCAACCAATCTGCAAAAGCCTGCACATACATTCCCCCTTCTTCATTTAGAAAATTCTCTATATTAAGAATTATAATTCAAGTGTATAGACAACTCAATATTATTGTTGTATAACAGTTTAAACCCTCTCATTTATAGACCATGATATTTATCACAGTCTACCTTTTATTCCTACATTATAATGGATATATAAAGTAGAAAAATTCAAAAGGGGCGATTCGAATGAAGAAAGAAATACTCGATCAGTTTATTGAATATAACGAGGAAAGACTTACAAAGCGCATCATCTCCAAAGGAGGCGGTAGTACTGTCTTTTTGTTAAATTTCATGCCCAATCAAGCCCTACCTGCCCACAAGCACCCAGGATCAAATGTTTATCTATTAGTACTCTCAGGTGAAGGTACCTTTACAATTGATGAACAAGTAGTAAAAGTGAACAAGAACGATGTGATCGTTTGTAATGGGGACGAGAACTTAAGCTTTGTAAATGATGGTTCAGAAAATGTAAGTTTGTATGTCACACTTACAAAAATTCCTGATGAGAGATACGCACAGGACGTATAAAAAACTGCCAGCCCCTAAAGGGTTGGCAGTTTCCTTACTAGTTCATTACCCATTTATCTTTCATAAACAAGATACGACCAATAGCAAAGAAGATAATCATACAAGCGATGTTGCTGCCAAAAGCTAGTAGAATATGTTCATAGTCAATAATTCCAAACATTAATTCTTTTAATAAAGTAAATAAATTCATAATTGGCACAGCGAAGTGATAATTTGTAAGTTCATTCACTCCTACCCCTACTATAATCATTGCAGGGAACATGGCAATCATCATTACAGGGCTGCTATAGCTTCCTGCTTCCTTGATCGTCTTCGCGACTATACTTGTAGTCATAATTAATGATGCGGTAAACGCAGCGTAAATCACTGAAAGTAAAATTCCGATTCCAATAATTAAATAAGCGTCATTTCCAAATGATACAGCATTTTTAAGATTTTCAGTTAACAAACTAATCTCCAATGCAACTACAGCCAATGTGATAATGCCGATTACCGCCCCAATTGTTGCAATCGTTAACCATTTTGCAAGCAGCAAGGTAGATCTCTTAACAGGGGTCATTAACAGGGCTTCCATTGTTTTCTTTTCTTTTTCACCAGCAAATAAATCTGCTGCAGAAGGACCTGAACCAACTCCGATTGCAATTGATAAGATTAATGGAATCAAAAATGCAAGCATGTCAACATTTGGATCTTCATTTGTCATTTCTTGTTGTTTAATCGTAAATGGTTGCATAATAGAAGGATCGATTCCGCCTTCCTGAAGGTTCCCGACAACCACTGTTTTCTCAAAAACGGTTAAGGCATTTAAGATAATCGCATTTAATTGAGTAGACTTTTGACTAAATGAATCCCCAACTAGAGTGACCGTTGCCTCCTCTCCATTTTGTGTAGCCTCAACGAAATTTGGTGTTAATTCCAACCCTACTTGTGCATCACCGTCCTGAATGGATTGTTCTAGGTTAGACGATTCAATAAGCTCAACGTTCTCTACTCCTAAAAGTACCCTTTCTGCTTCAATCATGGAAGATTCCTCAACTGCAAGTTGGAACGTATCACCTTCGCCATCTGAAATCATATTTTCATAGAAAAATGTCATTCCGGACATCATGATAATTGGTAATAAGACAGTTAGTATTAATGTTCGACGATCGCGAAAGCAATCTTTTAATTCTTTCAAATATATCTTACGAAGCATATGTTTCGTTCCCCCTAACAAGTTTACTCATGAAAATATAATTCAAATCCTTGCTTCCTTCTGATTTATAAAGCTCATCTAAATCACCATGATAGACGAGTTCTCCCTTATGCATCATTGCGACTGAATCACAAAGCATGGAAACCTCCTCCATAATATGACTAGAGAAAATAATTGTCTTACCATCACGTTTTAACTGATGAACAAGTTGTCTGAACACATTTGATGACGTAATATCTAACCCGGTCGTTGGCTCATCAAAGAGGATGATGTCTGGATTATGAATGAGTGTTCTCGCAATTGCTACTTTCTGTCTCATTCCTTTTGAGAACCCACCTACTTTACGATTCAAGTAATCTCGCATACCAAACATCCGGGCTAGTTCATCAATTCTTACTTTCGTTTCATGCTTGCTTAATCCATAAAGGGCTGCAAAATATTCTAGATTTTCTCGTGCAGTGAGCCGATCATACAATCCGGTCTCACCACCGAATAATACTCCGATTCTCTTTTTTACTTCCTCTGGATTTTTTTGTGTATCATAGTCTGCCACTTTAACATTTCCCTCCGTCGGAGTTAGTAAAGTCGCAATGGTTCGCAGAAGAGTTGTTTTTCCCGCACCATTTTCTCCTAGCAATCCAACAACTTGCCCTTTTTCAACAGTAAATTTCACATGTTTTAATGCTGTTATAGAAGTCTTTTTATCTTTGAATCTTTTTGTCACTTCGTTAATTTCGATCATTTTTTCCACCTCGTCTTGTTCTTATGTCTATATCATAGCCATCCTTTTTAAGAAAATCTCTAGTTATGTCGCGAATGTTCCTTTTTTTGTCGCGAAAAGGTCAAATTTTCCTTTAAAGGTGTTAAAATAGAAAGATACTATATTTGGAAATTAATATTTTAATGTTGGTTATGAGAGGTAGATTTGAAAATGAAGGTTGGTCTTGTAGATGACCGTTTGATTGATTTGGATAAATTAAAAGCAATTGTAACTGGCATTCCAGATATTGAGGTTATCTTCTCTACATTATCCGCCGAGGAAGCCTATGAACAAATCAAAAAAGAGGAAATCGATTTGTTGATTGCTGACATTGAGATGCCGAATTTATCAGGCTATGAACTTGCCGATATTATTCACACGCATGCACTGAATATTTCAGTAATTTTTGTAACAGGAAATAGTGGCTATGCTGTTCATGCATTTGAACTAAATGTGCATGATTATATTATGAAGCCCTATCCGAGAGAACGTTTAGTACAATCAATTGAGCGATTACTCGAAAAAACAAAGTCGGCAGAAATTCATGGAAGACTTTATTTAAAACAAAAAAATGAAATCCACATTCTTCAAAAGAAGGATATTATTTTTATTGAACGTTCTGGGCGTTCAACGACCATTTATACAAAATCAGGACCGATTAAAACCTATCAAACGCTAGGTGAGCTCGAGGGAGAATTACGAGAAAGAGACTTCATTCGATCACACCGGTCGTTTATCATCAATATTCACTACGTAAAAAACTTTTCGCTTTATGCGAAGAACTCATATATTGTCACTTTCGAAGGCATCGAAGAACAGGCAATGATTACAAAAGAAAAAGTAGACTTTTTACAACAAAATTATTTTTAAGGTGGCGTAATACTTGATAATGCTTTATTGGGGAACAATCGTGGTATTGGGGGGTTTATGCTTTTATGCATTTTTATCACGACTTTCAATTTCAAAAAAATTGAATACTCTATTAGAAGAGGCCAAACATTTTGATGAACAACGTGCTCAATTCAATGAAACCTTTCGAGTCGTTCGAAGTGAACGGCATGAGTTTTTAAAGCATGTTTCCGCCATGCATTTTATGCTTGAAAATGGAAAGAACGAGGAAGCAAAACACTATTTGGATGAATTGGTTGAGGGCTATAAAGAAACAAACCTTTCGATAAAAGGTGAGCGTGGTGTGGTAGCAGGTATTCTCCATCAAATGTATCGCAAAGCAAGGGCACTTGATATTGCAATTGTATATGATTTTGATTTGCCACTTTCATCCTTACCTTTGTCTGATCAGCAAATTGTTACCTTGATTGGAAATCTCCTATCCAATAGTATTGACGCGTGTGAAGAATGGCAAAAGGAGCATAAAAGCCAATCCTTCCTTACTTTGCAATTTTATAAGCGGAGTGGCTTGTATATTTTAACATGTAAAAATAGTACACTTCCAATTCCAGCGTCCATCTTGGATCATTTGTTTGAAAGCTTCGGAAAAACGACTAAAGGTGATGGTCACGAAGGACTTGGTACAAAGTTGATTCACGATGTTGTCGATGATGCAACTGGATTTTTGGACTTTGTATGTAAAGACGAGGAATTCACTGTCAAAATAAAAATACCTGCAATAAAAGGAAATTAAAAAGGAGAAATCAATCCAATTGGACGATTTCTCCTTTTTTTAATTCTTTGCTAATGAAGGCTGGACTCCTTGCTTAGGTTTTTTCTTACCCGTAATATCTTCTTCCTGTTTCGCCCGTTTGATAAAGAACGCGAGGATAAAAGCAAGAAGTATTAAGAAGGTTGAAACGAAAAATGTGAAATTAATTCCTTCAAGCATGGCTTGTAATTGAATTTGTAAAGCTTGTGCCTCTGTAGGCTGCCCTTGAATATTCTTTAGTAAATTTGCTGCAGATGACTCTTCTCTTAGTGACATCAATGTAATTAAAAATCCTGTACCAATGGCAGCTGAAACCTGATTTAATGTATTATTAACAGCTGTACCATGTGGGTATAAGTTTCGCGGTAACTGATTTAATCCATTTGTTGAAACTGGCATAAAGACCATGGACATACCAAACATTCTCACCGCATGTAAAATCATAAGATACATATAGGAAGTATCAAAGGTAAGCTGGCTGAATAGATAGGTAGTTACCGTTGTGATGGCCAATCCCATGGTTGCCAAAATGCGTCCGCCAAATTTATCAAATAAACGTCCATTGATAGGTGACATAAATGCATTTAATACCGCTCCAGGTAAAAGTAAAAGTCCAGTATTCATAGGAGAAATTCCTAAGATCGTTTGCAAATAGATTGGAAGCAATAAAAACCCTGAAAACATGGCCATATTAACAACCATTGTAATCACTGAAGCCAACGCGAACATCGGATAACGATAGACCCCAAAATTAAGCATTGGAATATCAAGCTTTGATTGACGGATAATAAACCAAGTTAGCGAGATTATTCCAATTATAATGGATCCATATACAACCGGACTTCCCCACCCCATATTACCGGCAGAACTAAATCCATATAATAATCCACCAAATCCTATACTTGATAATATTAATGAGAAAAAGTCCAGTTTTAGGATTACTTTTTCCTTTCTATCCTTCAGCATGATAAAGCCAAGAATGAACACGATAGCTGCAATTGGTGTGATGAAGTGGAAAAGCATTCTCCAATCATAGTGTTCAATAATCCAACCCGAGAGTGTTGGCCCAATCGCCGGTGCGAACATGAGGATTAATCCGAAAACCCCCATTGCTGTTCCCCTTTTTTCAACAGGGAAACTTACCAACATTACATTCATAAGTAGCGGCATCATAATTGCCGAACCTGATGCTTGGATCATCCTACCTGCTAGGAGGATAGAAAATACGTGGGCGGTACCAGAAAGAATCGTACCAATAGTAAATAATCCCATTGCTACGATAAATAATCGGCGAACGGTATATTTTTCGATTAAAAAGGCTGTAGTCGGAATTAAGATACCACTGACTAGCATAAAGCCCGTGGTTAACCACTGCACTGTCGATGGGTCAACCTTTAATTCCGTCATAATTGAAGGTAACGCGACATTTAATAATGTATTATTTAAAAATGAAATAAAGGCACCAACCATCAAGACGGCAAGAATACCGTATTGAGGGCGTACTTGTTTTTCGGAAAAATCCATTAAACTCCCCCCCGCATTAGACGTTAAGTTCATAATTTTATACTACTGTTTTATTTAGCCATAAGATATATCTTATAACACGACTTTTTGGATTGCAATAAAAAGTATCTCAGTTTGGATACTCCTAGAACATACTAAGGTTATAGGTTTTAGATAGGAGCTCAAGAAGTCTTATTCCACCTATACTATTTCCCTTTTCATCTAAGGCGGGACCTAATATTCCAATCCCAAATTTTCCTGGAACAGCCCCCATTATCCCACCGGATACACCACTTTTTGCTGGTATCCCGATCTTTATGGCAAATTCACCAGAAGCATTGTACATGCCACAAGTCACCATAAATGTTTTACAAATGCGTGCTACATTTTTCGGCATTATTTGTTTACCCGTATCCGGATCGATACCATCAAGAGCAAAAACAACACCTATTCTAGATAAATCCAGGCAATTCATTTCGATTGCACATTGTTTTGTATAAAGATCAATGAGCTCTTCTACGTTTTCATCAATGATTTGATGTTGTTTTAAAAAATAACATAAGGCTCGATTAAGATGTGCCGTTTCATATTCAGACTGCGCAATTTCCTCATTGTAATGGATAGTGTCATTGTTTGCTAATTCACGAATGAATGTTAGTAATCGACGAAATCTCTCATCCACAGTGTCCCCTTTTATCATGTGGGTAACTGCAAGTGCACCTGCATTAATCATTGGGTTTAGTGGTTTTGAGGGAACCATTGTTTCTAGCTTTCCAATCGAGTTAAACGGGTCACCAGTCGGCTCCATTCCAACACGCTCAAAAACATACTGTTTACCCCTATCCATCAAAACGAGAGCAAGAGATACGACTTTGGAGATACTTTGTAACGAGATTTTTTTTTCAATATCTCCTGCGGAAAAGCAACGTCCATCAGGAAAGTTGATTGCAATAGACAGGTCATTCGGGTTTGCTTTCCCAAGTGCGGGTATATAATCTGCTACACGCCCATTCTTTGTTATTTGGCGCGCTTCTTTCACTAATTCCTTTAATTCATCATTCGATTTACAAGGCATTTTCATCACCACTAGTAGTCTTTACCAAATGTTTTTTTACTATTTATAGGAAATGAAAATAAATAGCCCATTCCCGGGAATGGGAAGGGCTATTGTTAGCTGCTTAACGCGAGATGTTGATACGCGATATCCATATTGTTTTTTAGTTCTTCGGGATTGTCGTGGTAAACTACTTTTCCTTTACTTAAAATATAAACATCATCTGCTATTCTCAAGGCAGTTGAGATATTTTGTTCTACTAGCAGCATCGACATTCCGGATTCTTTTAATTTTAAAAGGACATCCATCACTTCACTGACCATTAAGGGTGACAATCCTTCGGTAGGTTCATCAAGCAATAAGATTTTTGGATTTCTCATCAATGCTCTTCCGATAGATAACATCGATTGTTCCCCTCCACTTAAGGTGCCAGCATGAGATTTTTCACGTTCCTTTAAGCGCGGAAAATAGTGAAAAATCTTCTCTAGATTCCAATCTCCTTTTTTCAAATCAGCGAAAACGGTTAAATTTTCTGTTACGGTTAGGTTCGGAAATATTCTTCTCCCTTGGGGAACAATCCCAATCCCTTTTCTAGCAATTTGATGACTTTGAAGAGAGGCAATATTTTTACCTTCAAACAAGATTTCACCTTGTACTTTATTTACAAAGCCAATAATTGAATGCATGGTTGTTGTCTTACCCATACCATTTCTTCCTAAAAGGGTAACAACTTGGCCTTCTTTCACTTCAAGGTTCACTCCATGAAGGATGTGACTTGAGCCATAGAAGCTATTAACATCTTTCAACTTAAGCATGTGCAGCCTCCTCCCGCCCTAGGTAAATTTCCTTAACCTCTTCATTTTCGCGAACCGCTTCTGGTGTACCATCTGCAATTAGTTTTCCTGTATGTAGGACAATCACTCGGTCCATATTACCGAACAACACATCAATATCATGCTCAATCATACAAATCGTTACTTCTCTTGGTAACTTATTAATTAGAGCAATAATCTGGTCGGTTTCAACCTGTGACATTCCTGCTGTTGGTTCGTCTAACAGTAGAATCTTTGGCTTTCCAGCAATCGCCATGACAATTTCAATTTGTCTCTGCACACCATAAGATAGCTCTTGTACCTTTGTATCGCTGTACTGATCAAGATTCCATTCCTGTAAAAGGGCATCCGTTTCTTCATGCAATGCTTGATAATTTTTGGGACTTACCTTCTTCCACCAATGCGTATGCTCTTTCCTCATTTTCTGTAAAACAAGGAGAACATTCTCTTTCACCGTTAATCCAAACATTAGATTGTTCTTCTGGAACGTTCGCACTATTCCACTTTCTGTCCTTTTATAGTTTGGTACCTTTGTAATATCTCGGTCATAATAGGCAATTGTTCCACCTGTCGGGTTCAAGTCTCCGGCGATCATATTGAAAAAGGTTGTCTTACCAGCGCCGTTTGGACCAATTAATCCCACACGTTCTCCAACTGTCACATCCAACGTAATATCTTCAATTACTTTTAACCCACCAAAGTGCTTTGATAGATTTTGAATGGAAAGAATTGTAGTCATCACTTTCCCCCCTATCCATTTATTTTTGATTGCTGTTTAATTGGTTCTATCGCTTGCTCGACATAATCTTCCACTACAGGTTTTGGCCTTGTCTTAAAAATTCTCCCTGTCAGATTAGAGAACAGCCCTGCAATTCCGGAAGGAGCAAAGATCGTAAATAGGATGAAGGCAGTACCAATAATCATCATCCAGCTTTCTGTGTAAGAACTAATAATTGTCTCCAACACAACGATGAATGCCGCTCCAATAACAGGTCCCCAAAGTGTTCCTGCTCCTCCAACTAGCACCATGATCAGTACCGAACCAGACACTGTCCAGTACACATCTGTTGGGGCTACGAAGCCATTGAAAAACACATATAAACTTCCAGCCAATCCACCCAAAGTACCAGCAATCAAAAAGCTAATGTTTTTATAGAAGGTTGTGTTATAGCCAATCGATTTCATTCGGTCTTCATTTTCTTTTATTCCAATGAAGACGTACCCAAGTGGGGAATGAAGAAGTCTGTTAACCACGATCATAACTATTGCAAATACGACTAATACAAAGTAATAGATAAACACTTGATTTGATAGTAGAAAATCTCCAAACAGGCTTGGAGCAGGAATTCCTGACAATCCATTTGATCCACCCGTTACATCTGTCCATTGATAAATGATGGAGTAAACCATCTGGGAACATGCAAGTGTTAGCATCAAAAAGTAAAAACCGTGTGCCTTAGTTGATACAAAGCCGATTAAAATGGCTAATAAAAAGGCAAGCAGCATTCCAATTGCAATCGTTAGAAACACATTTGTAGATAAATGACTTGCCGCAAGACCCGTTGCATAGGCACCAGCACCGAAAAATGCAGCATGACCTAAGGATACCAATCCAGTCTGACCAACTAGGATATTTAAACTAATTGCGAATATCCCAAAAATCAAGATTTCCGTAAAAATGTTTACGTAATAGAGAGAAACAAAAAATGGAGCAGCAACCATTAATAAAAATAATACGCTTCCTTTAATCCACTGTTTGCCCATTTATGCCCTCCTTCCTATCAATCCTTGCGGACGGATAATTAATACAGCAGCCATCAATGCAAATGTAATGATTAAGCTTAGTTCTGGGACATAGAAACGACTAAATGTTTCAACCATACCCACTAAAAGGCTCGCAACAATCGTTCCGCTTACCGACCCAAGTCCTCCTACAACGAGAACAACAAGGGATAAAATGAGGATATTAAATTCCATTCCAGGGGCTACCCCTAGGATTGGGGAGCCAAGTACCCCACCAATTCCTGCTAGGAAGCTTCCAAAGAAAAATACGAGTGTAAAGACGAGGTGAATGTTGATTCCTAGCCCACCAACCATCTCCTTATCAGATAAACCTGCGCGGATAACTGCACCCCATTTTGTTTTCTCCTGGGTATACCAAAGGGCTACGGCGATGATGATTCCAACTACAATTAAAGCTAGACGATATGATGGGATCATATTCCCCATCACTTCGACCGATTGGCTTAGGAAAGCTGGTGGGGTTACGGTCATGATGTTTTTCCCCCAAATAATGGAGAAGAGATCATGAAAGATATACGCAAGACCAAAGGTCAACAATACTTGGGAAAGATGGCCAAGTTTATAGGTAGGACGAAGTAGAATTACTTCTAAAATCAATCCGATAACTGCAATAATAAAAGGTACAACCAAGAGTGCAACCCAAAATGGTAATCCTGACTTTACAACGATTGAATAACCCATGTAAGATCCTAATAAATATAGGGAACCATGCGCTAAATTTAATACTCCTAAAATACCAAAGACGAGACTTATCCCACATGTGATAATGAATAGGAGAAACCCGTAGCTTAGCGCATTCATCAATTGCAAGACTAATGTATCCATTCCTTTCCTCCCAATCCGAAGTGTGTAAGCGCCTTGCTCTGCCCGGACAAGCTAATGTTCTGTACCAAAAAAGTCGCTCTTTGACTTTTCTTGGAACAGGTTATAAGACCTCAAGCTGCTCAAAGCAAAGCTTTTCGCAAAATTCTCCCAAAAGCCTATTCATGATGAAAACTGGTAATGCGTTGGAACTAGACACGGAAAATTTCGTTAAAATAGTAATAATATATTAGGTAACTAGAAAAGAAGGAGGCAACACTCGTTACCTTGCCTCCTTCTTTTCTTATTTGCTTATTTTCCTGGGTCAACAACTTCTGGTACTGTGTCGATTACTTTATTTTCCGTCTTGTCACCATCAAGGTACGTTTCTACGATATATAAGTTTTGGATAATTTGATGAGTTTCTGGGTCAAACTTGATTGGTCCCCTTGGGCTATCCAGTTCAACCTTTGAAATTTCTTCTACTAGTTTATCAGGGTCTGAAACATCACCGTTTAATGCTTCAATCGCTTTTGCCATAATCGCAGCGGCATCATATCCTTCTGCTGATTCAATACTTGGTCTAGCATCGTACTTCGCTTCATACGCTTCAACGAACTTTTTGTTTTCAGGCGTATCTAAGCTATAATCCCAGAAGATTGAAGCAATGATGCCTTCAGGAGCAGTTCCTTGTTGTGGACGAGTATCTTCAGCAGTAAGCCATCCAGAACCAATTAAAGGAATCTTGCCTTTTAATCCATATTGCTCGTATTGTTGAACGAAGCGAATCGCATCTGTACCCGCAAAGAATGCATAGATCCCATCAATATCATCTCGATTCATTTTTGCTAGGTAAGAAGAGAAATCGTTATTTCCAAGTGGAGCGAATACTTCCTCAACAATTTCTCCACCTGCTGCCGTATAAGCATCCTTAAATGCTGCCGTAGCTTCATGACCAAAGGCATAGTCAGCAGCTGTTAAATAGATTTTTCCACCAATATTGTCATACGCCCATTGGCCCATAGAGTGTCCAATTTGGTAGGACGAGAAAGACGAGCGCCAGATATAATCACTACGCTTTGTTCTTGTTAAATCATTTCCTCCAGCATGAGAAACAAGGAAAGGTAATTTGTTCTTATCAACCTCGTCACGAATCGCATAAGCTACTGCGGTACTGATTGGACCAGTTAAAATGTCAATTTTGTCCTGCTCCATTAACTTACGAAGCTTACGTAAGGAAACTTGTGGGTCTGCCTCCGTATCTTCATGAACAATCTCAATTTTCTTACCAGCGACTTCCCAACCAATTTCATCAAAATAGAGCTCCATACCATTCTTAACATTTTCCCCAAGTGAAGCATATACACCTGTTGAAGGAAGTAAAGCACCAATTTTAATTGGCTCGTCACTTGAAGAATCAGTTGTTGTTGGTTCCGCATTTTCTTCTTTTTTGTTATTTTCTGTAGTTGTACTGATTGCCCCTGAGCTACATGCTGAGAGCAATAGAACAAATGCCAACATGATCAACCAATTTCTTTTTACTAGTTTCATAGGTAACCCTCCCTTTAATGGAAACGCATTCAATACTGACCCTCTTTGCTATACATTTTTTTAAACTAACAGGACTTTTGGATTATGTATGGATACCTCCTCTCTAGAATTCTTAGTATTTTGAATATTATTATAGTTACAACTATCTAAATATTCAATACATATTTTCAACTTCCATAAAAAAAACGTAATAAATTTCGCCGTAAATTCATGCAAAAAAAATGGAGGAGGGTTGGAATAAAGACTTACAATTTCCGTCTTTAATACCAACACGACCTCTATTTAGCCAATACATACCACAAATTCAGTATTATAATAATAAACAAATTCTTTTTCTTTAGTTGAATTTAGCGTTTTTTTATTTATTACGTTAATTATACTTCCGCGTCCGAAACAATTAGTTAGAGTCTTAATTTAAAACGTTGCATCTTCCCAGAAGCTGTTTTAGGAATTTCATCCATAAATTCTATAATCCTAGGATATTTGTAAGGGGCTAAGTTAGCTTTTACATAAGCTTTTAATTCGGCTTTCAATTCTTCTGATGGAGCAACCCCTTCTTTAAGGACAATACATGCTTTTGGAAGATCTAGATTATCCTCTGTCTTGACACCAATTACTGCGACTTCTAGAACGGAGTCATGTTTGAGTAGAGTTGATTCTACTTCAATTGGAGAAACCCAGATTCCGCCTACCTTCAGCATGTCATCTGAACGCCCTGAATACCAAAAATATCCCTCTTCATCCTTGTAATATTTATCTCCTGTATACATCCACTCACCTTTGAGCTTTTTTTGATTTTCAGCGATATTTGCCCAATAACCACCAGTTAGGCTTTCCCCTTTAATAACTAAGTCGCCAACTTCATTCGGTTCTACTTCCACAAAATTATCGTTGACAATTTTCGCCTCATATCCAGGAACAGGCTTCCCTGTGCTTCCAGGACGAATATCTCCAACCCGATTCGAAATAAAAATATGTAGTGCTTCTGTTAATCCAATACCATCCAGAATATCAAGATTAAAGAGTTGCTTCCATTTGTTCACAAATGTATCAGGGAGCGCCTCACCAGCAGATACACATACTCTTACTGATGATAAGTCAGGAATTTTTCCTGTACGCTCAACATAGTTAATCAAACTACCATAAAGTGTTGGAACACCAAAAAAGATCGTTGGTTTTGTCTTTTCAAGTGTTTCAAACACTTTATCAGGCGTAGGACGATCCTTTAATAAAACTGTTGTTGCTCCAGCTCCTAATGGGAAGTACATCCCATTTCCAAGCCCATACGCAAAAAAGAGCTTTGAAGCGGAAAAGGTAACATCATTTTCATTTATCCCCAAAACTTGTTTCCCGTACGTGTTATATGCTGCTTCCATGCTTCGTTGATGGTGAATAACACCTTTGGGATTTCCAGTGCTACCAGAACTGTATAGCCAGAATGCAGGGTCATCCTTGACTGACAAAAACGACTCTAGCTCTGTTGAAGCACCATTTACCAGTTCATAGTAATCAATTTCATTTGTATCTACTGTCGTGTTTTCTGTGACGACGATAACATGCTGAAGGAAGACAAATCGTTCTCTATTTGCCTTAATTTTGCTCCAAAGATCCTCGTGAATAACAAGCACCTTCGAGCGACTGTGGTTTAATAGATATTCATAATCCACTGGCTGTAACATGGTGTTAGAGGGGATTGGAAGTGCACCAATTTTTATCGCCCCATAAAAGGATACAATATTCTCAACGGTGTCATGCATAACCATCAGCATACGGTTTTCATTTTCAACACCCAACTTCTTGAGAGCGTTACCAAATTGATTCACACGATTAAGAAGTTCTTGATAAGAGACTTGTTCATCTCCACTAATAATGGCTATTTTTTCCCCTAGCCCGTTTCGTACATTTTTTTCAATAAATCGATCGGCTGCATTGTACTTCGTTGCAATTCCCTTTAAATCCGAAGCTACCTTTATCACACTTTTCCTCCTTACCTATCTTATAGATAGAAAAAATTTAGGTTAGTGGAGGTAATCGTTTACCTCCACTTTTTTGGAGTAATTCATAGTTGATATTTGATATAAGCACTGTATAAATAGTGCTTTTAAGCCGCAATGAAGTATGAAAATATTTGTAATTTTGTACCCATTACTCTATTTTTTGGATATTATTCGGACATTTTACATTTATAATGCTGTTGGTATTTTTAATTATTAGCACTATGAATATAGTGTTTTCATACCTAAGGTAGGACGGCAACGTCGCCATCAGGTGCATTTTTTAAGCTTAAATAATTTGATTATTTACCTTGCCAATTTGGTTCGCGCTTCTCAATAAACGCACTTAAACCTTCTTGTGCATCTTGTGAACGGAATAATAAGTTTTGAAGCTCACCCTCATAACGGATCGCTACGTTAAGTGGCATTTCTTTCCCATTCATAATTGATAGCTTAATATTAGATGTGGCATAAGTTGCGCTGTTTGCGATTTTTTGTGCATATTCTAACGTTTTTGCTCTTGTTTCTTCTTGTGGATATACTCGATCTACTAGTTTAATAGCTAATGCTTCTTGTGGTGTTAATGTTTCACCTGTGATATTTAAATCTAAGGCTTTAGAGTGTCCAACTTGACGAGCTAGACGCTGAGTTCCACCTGTACCTGCTAATACGCCAAGAGATACTTCAGGAAGTCCAATCTTACCTGCTTGGTCTCCCATAAAGCGGAGGTCACAAGCTAGAGCCATTTCTAATCCACCACCAACAGTATGACCTTCTAAGCAAGCGATCCAAATTTGTGGTGAACGTGCAATTTTATCTAAAGTTTCGTTACAGAATAAGCAGAACTGCGTTTTAAAACGTGGCTCAGCAGATTTTAAGAAATTGATATTCGCTCCTGCTGAGAAGAATTTTGGCATATCACTCATTAGTACAACCACTTTAATATCATTGTCAAAACGAATGTCATCGATTGCTGCATTTAACTCTTTGTAATACTCAAGATCATATGAGTTTGTTTTATTGACATGAATGTGAACTTCAGCAATCCCATCGGCTTTTTTTACAGTAAGGTTTTTTGTTTCTACATTAATTGACATGTATATTTACCTCCGTTTTCTTATTAGAAAATTATTTATATATACTATATTCTGAAAATATTTAATGGACGTTCTCCATTATAAGAGACAACACTCTTAGTTTCTGAATAAAGATCAAGTGTTTCTACACTCAATTCTCTGCCAAAGCCTGATTGCTTGTAGCCACCAAATGGTGTTCCAGGGAAGGCTGATATTGGGCAATTTATCATAACAATACCTGCGCGAATGCCTTCTGCAATTCGATGTGCTCTACCGTGATCTTTTGTCCAGACAGCCGAACCAAGTCCAAAAATAGAATCATTTGATTGTTCTAGCACTTCGGCTTCGTCTTTAAACTTCATGATAACAACAACAGGGCCGAAGACTTCTTCTTGAGCGATTCTCATGTCGTTTGTGACATTTCCGATAACAGTCGGTAAATACCAATACCCTTTATCAAATTCGCTGCCATCTGGTCTTTTTCCTCCATAAAGAACTTCCCCGCCCTCTTCAATTGCAAGTTTTACATAGCCGTCTACTACTTCTTCATGTTCTTTAGAAATCAGGGCTCCCATATGTGTTTCCTTATCGAATGGGTCACCAACCTTTAGTTTTTGTGCCTTTTCAATAAATTTTTCGACAAATTCATCATAAATGTTTTCATGTACAAATAATCTTGAACGTGCCTCACAGGATTGGCCAGTGTTATAGAAGATTCCATAAATAGAACCCGCTACTGCACCATCAATATCTGCATCATCAAATACGATATTAGGAGATTTCCCACCTAATTCTAATGTCACACGCTTTAAGTTTGTCGAAGCTTTCGCCATAATATCTTTCCCGGTTTCTGTTTCACCTGTGAAGGCAACTTTATCAACACCAGGGTGAGTCGTTAAGTAAGGACCAATTACTGAACCACTTCCTGTAATAACATTCACTACACCTGCTGGAACCCCTGCTTCATGGCAAATATCTGCAAGCATATAAGCAGTAATCGGAGTATGTGAAGCTGGCTTAAGTATAACTGGGCATCCAGCTGCAATAGCAGGCGCGATTTTCCAAGCAGCCATCATTAATGGATAGTTCCATGGAATAATTTGCGCACAAACTCCTACAGGTTCTTTTACGGTGTAGTTGAAAAATCCATTTGGAACTGGATTCGTACGTCCGCCAAACGTTGTTATGGCACCTGCATAAAATTCAAAGTCTTCAATGGCTTGACCAATTTGCCCTTTGGCAGCAGCAACTGTTTTTCCACTATTTAATACTTCTGCTTCAACAAGGTCATTGAAACGTTCGCGCATGATTGCCGCAATATTATTAAGTACTCTTGCTCTTCTTGCTTGAGGCAATTTCGGCCACTTGCCGTTTTCAAATGCGTTTCTTGCTGCGTCAACAGCACGATCCACATCTTCCTTAGTCGCCTTTGCTACTTTTGCGATAACCTCACCAGTTGCAGGGTTATAAGTCTCGAAAAATTCATTATTACTACTATTTGAGTATTCTCCATTAATCAATAGTTGGTATGTTTCTTTTAATTCTACCATCGATGTTGTTTCACTCCCTACATTTTCTCTATAATCGTTGCAATTCCTTGACCAACGCCGATGCACATTGTGGCTAATCCATAACGCACATCACGTTTTTGCATCTCATGAACAAGCGTTGTTACAATACGTGAGCCGCTGCATCCTAGTGGATGACCTAAAGCAATTGCTCCACCATTAACATTCACTTTATCCATGTCAAGCTCGAGTTCATTGATACATGCAACAGATTGTGCTGCAAAAGCTTCATTTATTTCAATTAAATCAAGGTCATCAACAGTTAAACCTGCCCTTTGTAATGCTTTTCTTGTCGCTGGAACGGGGCCGATTCCCATATAGTCAGGATGGACACCACTAACAGCAGATGTCACTACTCTAGCAATCGGCTTTAATCCAAGCCTTTGTGCAAGCTCCTTTTCCATTACGAGAATGGCACTAGAGCCATCATTAATACCAGATGAGTTTCCAGCAGTAACTGTCCCATCCTTTCGGAAAACAGGCTTAAGTTTAGACAACGTTTCCAAAGTGGTTCCAGGACGAACATGTTCATCCTCCCTGAAAAGAAGGGGCTCTCCTTTTCTTTGTGGAATTTCAATCGGCACAATTTCATCATTAAATCTTCCACTTTGAATCGCTGCGGCTGCCTTTTGCTGACTTGATAGGGCAAGCTCATCTTGTTCTGCTCTTGATATTCCATATTTCTCTGCAACATTTTCAGCCGTTTCTCCTAAGCTAATTGGAGGATACATTTCATTCATGGTTGGATTAACAAGTCTCCAACCAAGCATCGTGTCATGTAAAGTTTGATTCCCCTTTGCACTTGTAACTTGAGGTTTCATCATTACATACGGAGCACGGGTCATACTTTCCGTTCCTCCTGCAATAAAGACATCTCCTAAGCCTGACTTAATCGAAGAGGCTGCCTGATTAACTGCCTCTAATCCAGAACCACAAAGTCTATTAACCGTTACTCCCGGAATCGAAATAGGTAGCCCAGCTAATAACAATCCCATTCTAGCAACATTTCGATTATCTTCACCTGCTTGATTCGCACATCCAAAAAATACATCTTCAATCAGATTCGAATCCAAGTCATTGCGAGCCATTATTTGCTTCAACACATGGGCTGCAAGATCATCAGGTCGTACACTAGTAAGCGAACCGTTAAGTTTTCCTATCGGAGTCCGAACTGCATCAATTATGACAGCTTCTCTCATACTGAAAGCTCCTTATTTTTGCTGTTTTGATAATGGTAAAAGCATTTATCGGTTTCTCCACCAATCCATCCTGCGTACACAAGCTTTCGAATAAGTGGAGCTGGGCGATAACGTTCCTCCCCTAATTCACGATATAATCCACTCAATACTGCAAATATATCATCTAGCCCAATTTCATTAGCCCATTCAAGTGGACCCATAGGATAATTTGTACCTTTTTTCATAGCAACATCAATTGCCTCAGCCTCTGCCGTTTGCTCTGAAAGTGCATAGGCCGCTTCATTAACAATCATTGATAAAATCCTTGGAAAGACAAAACCTACCTCATCCTCGACAACTTCAATTTCCTGATGAATGAATGAAAAAGTGTTTGTGGCAGTTTGCAGATAACTTGCATCAGCTTGTAATGGCAATGCCACTTCAATTAAGCTGCCCTTTCTAAAATTAGCGAAAGTCCCAAATCCTATTAATCTTTCAGGATGATAAAGCCATGAAGCAACCTCAGTCGCTGTCACGCCAAGGGTAGTCGATAGAATCAATGTAGTAGGTGAAACACTTGCCTCAATTTCCTCGACTCTACGTTTCTTTTCTTCCTTATCAAGATTCGTCGTTTCAATTACGACATCCACCTGTTCGGTCAAAGCTTTCGCATCAACCAAATGAACGTGTGGATTTTCTTGAAAAGAGTTGGAGAGTTCTTTTGCAATTAGGTTATCCCCTATGATAGCGACTGTTTTAATTGTCATAATCAAAGAACCCTCCTTTTGTTTTTCTTCCTAGGCTACCTGATTGGACCATCCGCTCTTGGTAGTAGTGAGGACGGAATCTGCTTTCTCCGTGAAATCCTTCATATACTGATTTTGTCGTTGCAAAATTAATATCAATTCCGATGAGGTCCTGCAATTCAAAAGGACCCATTTTAAAATTACCAGCATTCTTCATAATTCGATCGATTTGACTTGGCGTAGCGATCTTATCATTCATAATTCGCAATGCTTCATTATAAAATGGTCGTGCTACTCGATTCACAATAAAACCAGGTGTATCCTTGCACATCACAGGACTTTTATTAATTGTTTGGGCAAATTGGACAAGAGTATCAACAGTTGAGGAAGCTGTTTTTAACCCTTTTACGACTTCAACAAGCGGCATAATTGGTGCCGGATTGAAAAAGTGCAAGCCTGCGATTCGTTCCGGATTTGCGCTTTGGCCTGAAATTTCTGTAATCGAAAGTGAGGAAGTATTCGACGTCAAAATCGAATCTTTCGAACAGATTTCTTCCAGTTTAGAAAAAATGGACCGTTTAATTTCCAGCCTTTCTGGCGCTGCCTCAATGACCAATCGACAATTGGCAAATGAGTTCATATCCGTTGTGATACCTAAGTTCTTTTTTGCTTTTTCTGATGTGGCATGGGTAATTCTTTCTTTGACAACTAATCTATCTAACTTTGACTCTATTGCCTCTTTCGCACGTGTTACAGTTGTTTCATCGATATCAAAAAGAATGACAGGGTATCCGTTTTGTACTAGTAATTGCGCAATCCCCGCTCCCATTGTTCCTGATCCTATTACACCTACTTTTTTTATTTGCTGCATAATATTCGATCCTTTCTAGAGGATGTTCAAAAAGTCCTTTTGAATATGACACATCGAATTTCTGTGTTGGCTTGCTTCTCCATTCATCACGTATTAACTACTACGTCCGTGTACTAGGGAGCTACGCCGCCTTGAAATTTCGACGTACAGGACGTGCTAGTGTCGCCCAGACATGAGGACTTAGTCCTCTTCATCCACCTTTTTGAACACACATTCTATTTAGCCGCCTCTTCCTTTTGCCATCGAATGTATTCGAATACACTTTTACATTCATTACAATAGTATTGTCTTACTAATTGGGCTGTACCAAAGGATGAAATTTTCTTTACATCTTCAGATGAGCAAAATGAACATTGTGCGTTCTCTTTTTTAGCCAACATGTTGCTTTTCCACATCCTTTAAGACTTCCCCGAGTGTTGCATCGAAATTTTCTACTAATCTAGCATCCTTTGGAATGATGTTTTCAGTGACGAAATACATATCGTTTTCTACTTTAATTAACCATTCCTTCGCTTCTTGCGCTGTTTTTGAAATTGCTTCTTTCGTTCTTCTTGGAATTGATCCTTTATCGAGTAGAAGCTGATCACACCAACTCTGTGAATAAATGAGATGTTCTTGCTGCTCCTTTAACATTTTTGTAAAAGGAGGATTCACATTTGGATTATTTGCTTCAATCATGGCGTTCATTACTAAGTCAACAGCTACATTTGTTACGTAAATTCCAGCAATCAGTTCAATCCAATTCCCAATTTCAACATTTTGTTTAAATGCTTTTCCGGTTTGATGTTTTACTTCCGTCTTAATACCCGATAAATCGGAAACCCAGCGATATAGCAGTCTTGAATGGCCCAGTTCCTGCTGTGCCATCGCAATCGATGAAAGCGTACCTTCTAATGTCGGCCCGCTGATACCAATTTCAACTAATCGATCACCTAAAATAAATTTATTATCAGCAATTGTTTCACCAAGTTCTATTAATGAAATATGTTCCTTAGACATCAGTCTCACTCCTTTGCAAATAATGGTTCTGGGCTTCGTACACAAACAAGAGCTTCTTTTTTAACAACAAACATTTCTACCCAGTCTTCTTCGTCATAAATATGTTGTGCATAAATCTTTGCTAAATCATCATTAACTGCCTTGAATGTTCCCACATGAATAAGTTCATCTCCACGATTGATTCGAGTGAGAAGAAGGTAATCATGTTTTTTTGCAACGTCTACTGTCATGAACTTACCCCCCAGTGCTTTAATTTTTTCTTTCCTTCTTCACTTAGGTTTGCTGTCGTCCAAGGTGGATCCCAAACGACCTGAATCTTAACTTCCTCCACCTCTTCTTCTTTCAACAAACGTTCTTTGATATCGTTTTCAATCCACTGCATACATGCGCAACCAGTGGAGGTATATGTCATTTCAACTTCTAATTCACTTCCATTTTGGGTAATGTTATAAATTAGACCCATATCCACAACACTGATTGGAAACTCAGGATCCATTACTTCTTTAAGAGCATCCCAATACTTTGTTGTTTGTTCTTTTTGGATAATTCCACTCATGTTTATGCCTCCTCTGCTCTCATTGCTTCTAACTCCCAAACTCCCTTTTGAATGCGAGTCACAAATTCTTGGTTTTGAGGACCTCTCTGCTTAAAGCGCTCGATTGCACCTTCCCATGTATCCGGTTGGTCAGTTAACCATTTTTTGTTTTCTGGATCAAACTTACAAGGGAATGGAACGTCAATTACATATTTTCCTTGGTCTTCATCGTAATGAGCTGGAACTTTCACTCCGATTGACTCACAGAACGGAACAGCCGTTGACAACCATTTTTGTCTTAGTTCATCATTAGTTCGCCCTTTTAATCGATAATCCAACTGCGCTGAACGGCTCTTAAGGTTATCTGCAACACCGAAGAATTCGAGTGCCATTAGGAACATCCAATCCACAGCTTCTTGAACTTGCTTTGCCGTTTCTGGCTTCTTCATCGCATTTTTCATAATGATCTCGCCATTACGAAGGTGGAATAATTCCTCTTTATCAACCTTGACTAGTGCACGTTTCCAAGGCCCATATGAAGTGTGTTCGTATGCGTCACCTAAAAGCGTATATCCAGAACGATCAAATAGTCCGTTAAAGACTCCTAATTCAACCCAGTTGTCTAATTTAAAATCAAAAGCGTAAGGATTTTTCCATCGGTTGGCTGGTCGGTTGTAGAGCATTTCGTCAATATCTTCACCAAGGTCTTCCAGCAAGCGATAAGCGATATGAGCATGACCGATTTCATCTTGCATAACTGCTAGAGCTGTAATTTTATAGTTTAAGTTTGGGGCTTGATCGTAGACTGTTAATAATGGCGGGACACTAAGAAGTTCTGTATCTCCTACAATCGCGAGTGTTTGTTTTAGCGCTTTCAAATATTCGTCATTCATATCCTCCATGCGCTCCACAATAAATCCATTTTGAACCTTTTCCAGTAATACCTCAGCTTCTTTTATACTCATCAATGAACACCTCTTTGTATTACGTTTTTTTAACTATCGTTTATAATATGTAATATAGAATATTTTAAATTGTTTGTCAACATGTTTATAATGTTTTTTAGACGTTAAATTAAAATTCGTAATGAATGTTGATATAGATTTTGTTTTGGTAATTGTTTTATATGCCCGATGGTTGGTGTAATACTAGAGGTTGTTCTTGGGATGAAGGGGATTGAGCGTGAGAAATTGCTCGGCTTTCCTCTTCATCGAGGTTATGAAGAGGGGTTCGTGCCGGGATTAGCTTTGTTTTCCTCTTTATTGGCGGGATGAAGGGGATTCGGCGCAGGAATTTGCTCGGGTTTCCTCTTCATTGGCGGGATGAAGAGGATTGAGTGCGTGATGTTGGTGAGTTTTCCTCTTTATCGAGGTTATGAAGAGGGGTTCGTGCCGGGATTAGCTTTGTTTTCCTCTTTATTGGCGGGATGAAGGGGATTGAGCGTAGGAATTTGCTCGGGTTTCCTCTTCAGCGAGGTTATGAAGAGGGGTTCGTCCGGGCATCAGCTTTGTTTTCCTCTTCATTGGCGGGATGAAGAGGATTCGGCGTGGGAATTTGCCTGGTTTTCCTCTTCATCGAGGTTATGAAGAGGGGTTCGTCCGCGGATTAGCTTTGTTTCCCTCTTCATTTGCGGGATGAAGAGGATTGAACGCGGGAATTTGCTCGGGTTTCCTCTTCATCGAGGTTATGAAGAGGGGTTCGTGCTTGGGTCACCTTCGTTTTCCTCTTCATTGGCGGGATGAAGGGGATTGAACGCGGGAATTTGCTCGGTTTTCCTCTTTATCGAGGTTATGAAGAGGGTTTCGTGCTTGGGGCAGCTTTGTTTTCCTCTTCATTGGCGGGATGAAGAGGATTCGGCGTGGGAATCTGCTCGGGTTTCCTCTTCATCGAGGGTATGAAGAGGGTTTCGTACGGGGATTAGCTTTGTTTTCCTCTTCTTCGGCGGGATGAAGGGGATTGAGCGCAGGAATTTGATCGGGTTTCCTCTTCAGCGAGGTTATGAAGAGGGGTTTGTGCGGGGATCAGCTTTGTTTTCCTCTTCTTCGGCGGGATGAAGGGGATTGAGCGCAGGAATTTGCTAGGGTTTCCTCTTCAGCGAGGTTATGAAGAGGGGTTCGTCCGGGGATCACCTTCGTTTTCCCCTTCATCGGCGGGATGAAGAGGATTGAGCGCAGGAATTTGCTCGGGTTTCCTCTTCATCGAGGTTATGAAGAGGGGTTCGTGCCGGGATTAGCTTTGTTTTCCTCTTCATTGGCGGGATGAAGAGGATTGAGCGTAGGAATTTGCCCGGGTTTCCTCTTCATCGAGGGTATGAAGAGGGTTTCGTCCGGGGATTAGCTTCGTTTTCCTCTTCATCTGCGGGATGAAGGGGATTCGAAATAGTCGACCTTTTCGTTCTCCTCTTCATTTGCTATGAAGAACTTTACTCGCACCCACTCACTCCACACGGTCCTTCATCACAGCTATGAAGGACTTTACTTGCGCACCACTGCTCCACACGTGCCTTCATCACGGCTATGAAGGACTTTCCAAACGAGTAACTATTTCGCACAGGCCTTCACACGGACTTCTATCCAAAACAAAAACCCAAGATTGTTATTTTACTAACAATCTTGGGTTCCAACCTCATCTATCTTTGATATTTTCCTAGTATTGCTTCAGCATTGATCGTAAATAATAGGATCTTGCTTAACCTTTGCAACTCGGCCTTCGCGTTCTAAATAGTTTAAGTGCGCTATAGTTTCTGCAATAGCAAAACGCCATTGGTGAGGGTTGAGTTCTCTATGGGAGAACAAGACCTTCGCAATCTCATATGTCGTTTTATGATCGGCTAGGCTTTCAATATAATTGAGACGCTCCTCGTGATGCTGGATGAGTTCATCTATTCGTTCAGTTACATTTGGAACCGGTGAATGATGGGCAGAGTATATTTTTTTTATCGGATATTTCCTAACTTTACGTAATGAATCGATATATTCATGTAATGGATGCTGGCTAGCACCGGGCCATACACTAATATTCGGTGTAATTTTTTCAAGAATATGATCTCCGCCTATTAAGATACCTTCTTTTTCATGAAAAAAACATACATGACCTTCACTATGTCCAGGTGTGTGGATAACAGACCATTGTTGATCACCAAACTCAATAGTAGCTCCAATAGGTTTTACAACAGGTAGTGGAAGAACATTCTTATGTAATTTATTCATATGGTCAGCGATACCATCAGCTAAATCCTCAGGAACCCCATGTTGCAAAACCATTTCTTTCATTCTCGCAACCTGAACGCTCCCCTCACCCCATACACGCTCAATCATGGCTGCATCCACTTCATTCATAAAAAGGTCAGCACCTGTTTGTTCTTGCATCCAGCCTGAAAGACCAGAATGATCCGGATGGAAGTGTGTGAGATAAATTGTATGAACATCACCAAAAGTAATTCCTAAGTGATCAAAAACTTCTTGCCAAGCATCTCGCGCAGCTGAATAGTTTAACCCAATATCAATCAGACAATAGCCATCATTCTGTTTAAAAAGGTAACAGTAAACATACTTCATTGGAAACGGAACTGGGATCCCAATCCGATAGCCACCAAATTCAATTTTTTCAATATTCATGGCTCACCCCTATAATCAAAAGTGCCTTGGCGTATTTATACCCGATATTTTTAGGCCCACACGATGTGGATCACAAAGACTTTGCCCGGGATGTCGATCTTATGCTCGAATAATATCCTCTAAAAAATCGTTGCATCCGCCGGAGGCTTAATTTTGTTCAGCCGGAGTTTCTCCACCAACTGAATTGTTACTTTTTTAATACATTCCTCAAACACTAAAATAAAGGACTTTACTGAATAAATTAAATGTAGATTTCTCCAAAAGGATTGATTGCTTTATCACGTTCAATATGGATTTCACAATCAGGAGCTCCCTCAAAGACAGACTCAAAATAGCGGATTGACGGAATAGATAGCAGCTGATGTATATTCCAGAATAACTCTCTAGCCTTTATGCCAATCCCATCCTTCAGGTAGTAAATCTCTTGGGAAACCTGGATCCTGGAAGAGGAATTTCCGATACTCATGTACCAACACAGTTTTCTCAATAAAACATTCCTCATCCTTTAATGTGTTATTTAAAGCCTTTTCACGAAGTTCCTCAAATTTAGGTGTAAACTTATCAATGAACGTTTGATATTCATCTCTTACCAAGTTCAGGTCCCAACCGATATCAATGATACTTTGGTTATCATGGGAAACAATTGAGGATGATGTAAATAAAAACACATATTCTTCAATTCCATTTGCCTTAATCATTTCTGTTACTTGGTCCTCAACTGGATTAGGCGTCACCAATGTACTATTCGTAAGGTTGCCAAATCCGGTCCAAATTAGTTCTTTACGAATTTTATTTCGAATCTCTCGCTTTTCCTCAGGAAACGAATATGTAAGTATTCTCCACTGCTGATCCCAAATGTGGTTTTGAGTGGCATATACCCTATTTACCCCCTCATCAACACGGCCTTTTGAGGTAGCGGAATAATAACTCTTCTTTCCTACTTTTCGTACTTCCAATAAATGATTTTGGACCATCCGAAATAATGCGCCTCTTACAGACGATTCGGAGATCCCAAACTGTTTCATTAATTCAATTAAGCTACCTACCCAAATTTCTCCCCCATAATATTTAATATATTCACCATATAATGTAAACATTAAGGACCTTGGTTTCATAGAACGTCACCACACTTATTATTTTTCAATATTTTTACTTTCATTATAGAGGATTTTGGAGATTATGCATTAAAAAGTGGTCTTTTTCCTGATTCATTTGTGTGGAGTTCTTCTTTAAGAATGGCTAATACGTCATTTGGTATTGGAACTGCTTTAATTTCAGCTGGCGTTTGTTTTACCCACCCTCTAATTTCATATCCATGTCCAGTTCGTGTTTCTCCTCTATACACCTCATGCCTTAGCTTGATTGTTTTTGTTTTAATTTCCTCAACCTGAGTTTTAATGGTAATAATATCATCATATAATAATGTCTTTTCAAAACTACATCTAGCATCAAGCATTGGCAAAATAATTTGACGTTCTTCTTCTAATGTGTTCGGTGACAATCCACAACTTCTAAAAAATTGATGTCCCGCAATGTCGAACCATTTAAAGTAATTTGGGTAGTATACAATACCTGCTTTATCTGTATCTCCCCAGTTAACGATGACTTGAAATTCATTTGATCTCACATTTCATCCCCCTATTAGAAAAGTGCAGGGCGCAGCTTATCGGCCACCAGTAAAAGACGCTAACAGAAGGTGCACATACATTCCGAAGCAATTGGTTTATGACCTAAGTACCGATGGCGCCGAAACTAGTCATTAGAAACTAAAAGGCTCGCGAAGGTCGCTGAGCCCTAAGATAATTAATTTGAAATTAGTAGGCTATTTTAAAAGAGCGATACCGGAATTTCCGGCATCGCTATGGATTCAGTTGACCTTATTTTCCACTCCAGTTAGCTTCACGCTTTTCGATGAACGCACTAAGGCCTTCTTGTGCATCTTGTGAACGGAATAATAAGTTTTGAAGCTCACCCTCGTAGCGGATTGCTACGTTAAGTGGCATTTCTTTTCCATTCATAATTGATAGCTTAATGTTAGAAGTTGCATAACTTGCGCTGTTCGCAATCTTTTCTGCGTATTCTAACGTTTTCGCTCTTGTTTCTTCTTGTGGAAACACACGATCTACTAAGTTAATATCTAGTGCCTCTTGAGGTGTTAATGTTTCGCCTGTAATATTCAGGTCAAGTGCTTTAGAGTGTCCAACTTGTCGAGCTAGACGCTGAGTTCCACCTGTACCTGCAAGTACGCCAAGGGAAACTTCAGGAAGCCCAATTTTACCTGCTTGATCTCCCATAAAACGAAGGTCACAAGCTAGAGCCATTTCTAAACCACCACCAACTGTGTGGCCCTCTAAACAAGCAATCCAGATTTGTGGTGAGCGTGCAATTTTATCTAATGTTTCGTTACAGAATAAGCAGAATTGTGTTTTAAAGCGTGGTTCAGCCGACTTTAAGAAATTAATATTCGCTCCTGCTGAGAAGAATTTTGGCATATCACTCATTAATACAGCTACTTTAATGTCATTGTCAAAACGAATATCATCAATTGCAGCGTTTAATTCTTTGTAATATTCGAGGTCATAAGAGTTTGTTTTGTTTACATGAATGTGAACTTCAGCGATCCCATTAGCCTTCTTTACTGTTAATGTTTTTGTTTCATTTACTGTAGTTGTCATTCTTCATTACCTCCTAGAATTATGTATTACGTTTTTGAACCTTTCGTAATTAATTTCAAATATACTGAATCTTTTTTTAATTATCAAGCCTGTAAATTGCTCATTTTCGCAAGGAAACAATATCTTTTCTCTTAAATACTCTTTCATTCTATCTTTTTGAAGGTTTTTAAAACGTTCGTAAAAAATACGTAATTTTTGTTTTAGGATGTGGTATTATTAATTTAAATACATAAGCTCTATTAGAAACATGGATATCTTGATAATCAAGGAGGTTAAAATGAAAGGTAATAGTAGATTCAAGAATCTATACGGAAATCTAAACGTTAATACGATTAGTTCAGGTGTTGTTGCAGCTATTTTCGGGTGTACAGGCCCTGCACTGATTATTATCGGAGGTGCATCAAGCGGTGGTTTAACCCATGAACAAACAATCAGCTGGTTATTTGCCGTGTATTTTTTTGGAGGTTTATTGGGACTCTTTTTATCTTTAAAATATAAACAACCGATTGCAGGGGCATATTCAATTGCTGGTGCTGTGCTAGTGGCAGGTGCTTTATCACATTTTTCATTACAAGAAGCAATCGGTGCCTATCTTGTAGCAAACCTCATTGTTCTTATACTAGGTATAACTGGATTAATCGATAAGGTGATGAATTGGATACCAGTTCCAATCGTAATGGGAATGATTGTTGGTGTCATGATGCGATTTGCAATTGAGATGATTACTTCTGTTGAAGTGTCCCCTCTGTTAGCAGGTTCGGCCATCTTAGTCTATTTGTTATCCTCACGATACATAAAAAAAGTACCACCTGTTTTATCAGCGTTAGTAGTATCAGTACTCCTTGCCATTGTCATGAATGAGTTTAATTTTTCAAATGTACAAAGTTCATTTGTGCTTCCTCAACTAGAACTTCCAACCTTTAGTTTTAACGCTATTATTTCTCTATCAATCCCTCTTGCAATCTTAATCATTTGTACAGAGAATGCACAAACTACAGGAATCCTAATGGCAAAGGGATATAAACCGCCAATTAGTGCGATGGCCATCTTTGGCGCAATTTTTGGTTTTATTGCCTCCTTTTTTGGAGCTCACGCCATCAACACTGCAGGGCCAATGACTGCTATTTGTGCATCTGATGAATCAGGTAAGAAAGAAGGCAGATATGCTGCTTCTGCATCAAATGGAGTTTTATTTGCAAGCTTCGGTATATTTGCAGCGCTTGTTGTTCCTTTTGTAATTGCGATGCCAGGTGTAATTGTGAGTACCATTGCAGGCTTAGCGATGATAGGTGTACTCTTATCGTCACTTAAAATTGCTTTTTCCGATACAAAGTTTCAGATGGGGGCATTTTTTGCATTCATTATTGGAATGTCTGGAGTAAATTTCTTTCATATCGGTGCCCCATTATGGGCGATTGTAGGTAGTGTTTTTGTCTCCCTTTTGATTGAAAAAAAGGACTTTGAAAGAAAGATAAAAGTAGAAAAAAATCTCAAGCATGGTGCATAGCATTCACGATGGATGTGTTGTAAATAGATGGACATACTAAACACATCCGAAAATCTCATGAGAGGTGAATCAACATGAACATTGATATAACATCTATTTATGACAACATGCCAGATTTTTCGAATCATATGGAAGCCAGAGAGTGGTTTAAAAATGAGTTTAAGGACAGATTTTTCTTAAGGACACATAGTGATAGCGATGGAAAAATGACGTATTTCTATCACATTGTCAAGGATCCAGAAACGTATCAAAGATACATGGAAAGTTTTGCAAGCAATGAGAAACGTGAAATTACGGAAATGTCAACATTTGAGAGCTACACAACCGTTGAAATTACAGAAGATGGCGATGTAAATATTACAATCTAGAAAGAGCCTCTTATCGGCGACAAACACGCGACGAACTCTTTCCTTAGAAATTTGTGACCTCGAGCAGGTGTCACTAAATACATGTAAAAAGGAGGTTTTCGATGTGAAACCTCCTTTTTATTCAGTCTATTTCTCCTATGACAGCCTCTTTAGACCTTATTGACTTTTTATGAATAAATTCAACCATATCAACTTTATTAATTGGCCGACTGAATAAAAAGCCTTGTATCTCGTCGCACCCCATGTTCACAAGGATATCACATTCATTCCAAGTTTCTACACCTTCTGCCACCACGTTCAACTGAAGTCCATGTGCAATATCAAAAATCGATTTTACTAATAACGCTTTTTTCTCATCTTTATCGATATTATGAATAAATTGTCTGTCGATTTTTATTTCGTCAATTGGAAGCTTCAATAATTGGTAGAGAGACGAGTATCCCTTTCCAAAATCATCAATTGAAATTTGAACTCCTAGCTCTTTCAGTTTTCGAATCCGATCAGCAACATGCTGTTGATTCGTAATAAATACACTTTCTGTAATCTCAAGCTTTAAATATTGTGGCTCTAATCCAGAATCTTGCAATGCCTTATTGACCATTGAAACAAGATAATCTTGTTGAAAATGTTTGGCCGATAGGTTTACCGAAATCGGAACATGAAGAAGGTTTTCAAGCTGCCATTGTTTATTTTGTCTACAGGCCTGGGTGAGAGACCACTCATCAACTTGCGAAATGAGACCTATTTCTTCAGCTACACCAATAAAAACTCCAGGTGAAACCACCCCTAATATGGGATCATTCCAACGAATCAATGCTTCAATACTTGTGATCTTACCTGCCATTGTCTTCGGCTGATAAAATTGTTCAAACCGATCCTTATCCACTGCAGTACGCAGAGCATTTTCTATTTCTAAACGCTCTTGAAATTTATTTTTCATGGACCCATTGAAAAACTGAACCCTATTGCCACCTTTCTCCTTCGAGGTGTACATTGCAATGTCAGCATATTTTACTAATGTATCTAAATCTTTACCATCTTCCGGGTACACACTGACCCCTATACTTGCAGTTATATAGTGATTTTGACCCGCTATTGTATAATAGGATGAAAATTCTTTGACAATCATGTCTAATGTTTTATCTATCTCATCTCTGCTATCAACAGAATGGACAACAACAAACTCGTCCCCTCCAAGTCTGAAAACCTGTCTAGTGTCTTCTTGCAACTTCTTTAGCTTGTTACCAGTTGCTTTTAGAAGTGTATCTCCTGCATCATGACCTAATGTATCATTGATTTGTTTAAATTGATTGAGGTCGATAAAAATAATCGCAAACATTTGGTCATGGTTATTTCGAATTAATTCACGTACATATTTTTGGAAGAAATAACGATTGGGTAAGTATGTTAAACTATCATAAAAAGCAAGTTTATGAAGCTTGTCCTCGGATTCCTTCAATCTTGAAGTTTGTTCTCTTAGAATGTGGTTCATCTCAATGCTCTCTTGAAATAACTCCTTTAGCTTATCAGCCATTTTCTTTAAATTTTTACTCAAGATGCGAAGTTCTGATATTGAACCTTGCGGCCATTCAATATTTTCTAAAGAACGCAGCTTTTGTGGTAATCCAGTTGTAATTGTTGTCAGTTGCCTTAGGTTATTCGTGAGCATTCTGCTAACAGCCATTACAAACAATATGGCTGAAACTGCTAGAATGAGTAAGTATTTTAGTTGGTCGAGAGAAATATTAAAAATTTGTTGTTGATACCCAGCGATTGGGTACTGCAACATAATTCGGTATGAATCCGTATCTCTTATATAAAAATAAAAAGCATCGTCCCACCTTGTAATCGGCTGCATTTCATTGTTAGCTACCGGTAAAGCCTCAAAAACATTAGGTGATATCTTCCGAATTTCATACTTTTTCGGATCAAAATCCGCCAACGCTGTCGATGAAATGACATGATTTCTATTGTCCAATACCGTAATATCGGTATCTTGGTTCTTATTTCGCCATAATATTTCTTCAATTTGATTAATGTCGATACTTCCGTTTGCTTTTTTTAGTTGATACAGGTCGTTTTCTATCCGATTTGCTCTCGTTTCACTAACATTAACTAAGTCCTTCTTAATAACTTCAAAGGTGTTTAATGTATTTGTAACTACACTAATAAAGAACGGAACAAGAATTGTTAAAATGGTGATTTGGGATAAGAATTGGTGTACTGATACATTATTTTTGCTGATTCGTTTATTTTTAACAAACTTATAGAATGGGAAATAAGCTAGCAACATATCTGCAACTAATACATTAAAAAGACCATTTGCAACATCTTTACAGATTTGAAAATAGAGTGCACTGCCTGACAGTGATTCTCGACAGAAAATAAAGAGCAGGGCTATTCCTATAAAAGTCCAGAAAAAAAAGTCAACGAAAAACATTTTTGCTTTTCGCCCTCTTAAGAAAAAGGCTCCAACAAATATGACTTCAACAAGCATGATCACTGCATAATAGGGACTGTTTGAAAAAAACATGGCAATAAAGATGGCAATTAAACTCGTTACAATCGCGGTGGTATAGCCAAAAATGCGAAGTATTAAAAAAACTGAAATACTCGCAAATGTAAAAGTAATTCCATAAAGTAACGTTAATTTGAAATGAGAGGCTAATAATACAAATCCTACCAGGGTTACTAATAGGATTAAATCCGTATTTATCTTGCCTTTAATCTGCAAAAATCCTAGCATAAAGTCTCCCCTGATTTATTTATATGTAAATCGATATTTTCTCTGTGGTTATGATAATAATATCATAAAATCTACATCTTTTTTTCAGTTTTTGTTTAACCAAATCATACAGTCTCAACTCAGATCAAAAGTCAGGATTATTGGCAAAAAGTAGTAAACTCTGTTAACCTAATATAGCTAAACTTTTGTGGGAAAACTATGTTTACATAAAAGTTAATGTAAAAGAAAGGGTTATATGATGAAGAAAATATCAAATGTTTTTTGGATTTCGGTTGCTATCGTTCTTGCAGCTGTCATATTTGGTGTTGCAGCACCAAAAAGTTTTGAAGAAGTAACAGGTAATATTCAATCATTTATTACATCAGCCTTTGGATGGTATTACCTTATTTTAGTCACAATCATTGTGATATTCTGCGTTTTCCTTATTTTTAGCCCAGTTGGGGCAATTCGATTAGGAAAACCTGATGAGAAACCTGAGTATTCAAATATATCATGGTTTGCGATGTTATTTAGTGCTGGGATGGGGATTGGACTTGTCTTCTGGGGGGCAGCAGAACCTCTTTCCCATTATATGACTCCCCCTTTAGCAGAGGGTGCTACAAACGCTTCCCAAAAAGAAGCGATGCGCTATACATTTTTCCATTGGGGAATACATGCTTGGGGAATTTATGCACTCGTTGCACTCGCCTTAGCCTATTTTAATTTTCGAAAAGGTGAACCAGGTTTAATTTCAGCTACATTAAAGCCTGTTCTAGGCAAAAAAGCAATGGAAGGAAAACTTGGTACCTTGGTTGATGTACTAGCCGTATTTGCAACGGTTGTAGGTGTTGCGACAACGCTAGGGTTTGGTGCAGCACAAATTAATGGGGGGTTAGCTTATTTACTTGATATACCGATTAGTTTCTTCATTCAATTAATCATTATTGCTGTTGTTACCGTCTTATTTATGATTTCCGCATGGTCTGGATTAAGTAAAGGGATTAAATATTTAAGTAATGCAAATATGATTTTAGCACTTGCCCTTCTCATTTTAATGTTTGTAGCAGGTCCTACAGTTCTGATTCTTGATATGTTTACAGATACACTTGGTGGATATATACAAAATATTGTACAGATGAGTTTTAGAATTGCTCCACTTAATGAAGAACACCGTTCTTGGATTAACGGTTGGACTATTTTCTACTGGGCTTGGTGGATTTCATGGTCACCGTTTGTAGGTATTTTTATTGCCCGTGTCTCAAAGGGAAGAACAATTCGACAATTTATTATCGGTGTTTTATTGCTTCCGGCATTAGTAAGCTTTCTCTGGTTTGCAGCATTTGGGACTTCTGCTGTAGAAGTTCAAAAGGAAGGAAACGTGGATCTCTCACAATTTGCTACAGAAGAAGTACTTTTTGCAATCTTTAATGAATCTTCTCTATCGGTGGTTTTATCAGTGGTTGCGATTATACTTGTTTCAACATTCTTTATTACATCTGCGGACTCAGCTACATTTGTACTTGGTATGCAAACCACATACGGTTCACTAACACCCCCAAATACTGTAAAACTGACTTGGGGAATCCTTCAATCAACAGTAGCTGCTATTTTATTATATAGCGGTGGTTTACAGGCATTACAAAATGCCCTTATTGCAGCAGCTTTCCCATTTTCAATAATAATGGTGCTGATGATGATTTCACTATATCGTTCATTAACAAAAGAGAAAAAAGAACTAGGTTTGTATTTGAAACCAAAACCTAAGAAAAAATCTCCTGCTCCACAGCAGTAAAAATCAAAAAACCGGCATTGTGCCGGTTTTTTTGATTTGCAAAATCTTTTCGGTTTCACTTAGTAACTAACCCTTGTTTCCATGATTTAACCCCATCATCTTCTACAAATTCAATGATGACATCAGTCACTCCATTCATTGCTTGGATTTTTTCCTAAATGCGTTCTTTTATTTTAACAGCCTCTCTAACAGTTATATTACAGTCTATCTCCAGCTTCATTTCGATATGGAAATCCTCTCCTTCCTTCATGGCAAACAATGCGTTTATGTCTTTAATTTCTGGATTTGTATAAATAAGCTCAGCAATTTTGTTTTCTAGCTCTTCATCCGCTTCACCAAGTACCCCTTTGGCATTATCCAAGAATACTCTGCCCACTACGTAAAACATCATTAATCCAATTATGATTGATGCAATTCCTTCTGCGGCATGCCAACCTCCATAATAGGAAAGCAGAATTCCAAGAATTGCAATGACTCCACCAAGGGTTGCGACTAAATCCTCCATGAATACAAGTTTCGTGGCAGGTGTGGCTCTCCCTAAATTGTTGAAACTTTTGCCGATTGCTGCAAATCCTTTAGCTTCCACCCGTGCCTCATGTAAAACTTCCTTCATCGCCTTAAAAAGAACATAAGACTCCAAAATTACAGCTAACCCTAAAACAGACAGATTAATGGCAATCCCACTCGATTCGGTTGGGTGTTTAATATGATGATATCCCTCTTTTATTGTTTCATAACTCATAATCCCTACAATGATCACGGCACCGAGTAAAACCAAATTAACAAGGCGGCCAAAACCGTTTGGATATTTTTCGTTCGGCATTTTTTTACTTAATGCACTACCAATGTATACGAAAAATTGATTGGCTGCGTCACCTAGTGAATGCATTGTTTCAGCAAACATCGCGACATTCCCCGTGAAGAAGTACGCAACTCCTTTAATAATCGCAATTATAGTATTTACAATAGAAGCAATCAAAGATGACTTATTTCCGTTCTTTAATAAACTTTGTTTTTTCGACATAGAGACCTCCAAAGGATGATTCTTTTGGTAATACTTGTAGTATTTATTACTTTTGAAAAATTTATCAGAAGAATTGCGGTAATCTAGAAAGGGTGTGTTCCGCAAACTTCCATTTAGAGCCCTATTTAAAGCCTTCCGGCGGTTTCTCCGGAAGGGCGACTATATGGAAAAGTTTTGATGTATCGGATAATTTTCCTCGGACGAAGTTAGCTGGATTTCGGACAAAGTTACTGATTTATCGGACACAATTTTCAAGATATCGGACATAGTCCTGATTTTATCGGACACTACTTTCAAGTTATCGGACATTATCCTAATTTTATCGGACACACCCTCGATTCGGAGCAAAATAGAAAGCCTTCCGGAACACCCGGAAGGCTTTAGCTTATCATTATTCTTTTACAAGTAATGCAACTGCTTCAACGTGTGTCGTCACTACTATGTGAACACAATTTATTATCCTCGTTGTCTGTATGTGAACACAATTCGTTAGATGTTTTTGTATTATCTTTTTTCGCATTTCTTCGGGCAGGTTTAAATTTTTCGCCATCTAGACAATTACTTAAACCTGTTTTATAAACAAATGTAATCATGGCAGGATCTTTGTTTCCATTTTCATCTACTCCACCTACAATTACCTTGTCAACGACACTTTCAAATACATACCGATCAAACGTATCAATCACTTCATTTTGTTCCAATACTTTTTTGAAAGCTAACAAGCGTTTTTTAATATCCTTTTCTTCTTCTAAATTCGATAAGGACTTTTCTCTTGTTTGTACTTTCTCATTAATCTCTTGCATAAGTGAATTATATTTATCTTCATACGTATCTTTATCGATAATATTCTCCAGTCTCATATCCACTAATTTATTCTTTTTGTTTTCTAATCCTTGAATTTCTTTTTCTATTTTAGCTATTTCTTTATGAATCGTATTGGAACTTAATGCTTCTTCCATTCGTTGCAAAAATTCTTCCAATACGTCTTTGTTATTATTACACATAATTCGGTAACTTTCTAGAAAAGCTTTTTCAATAGCTTCTTCGGGTATTCCTTTACTGTGTGGACAGAACTTTTTTCCCTTCTTTGTACTTGTAACGCACTGCCAAATCGTTTTGCTATATTTCGTTGAACTATGCCATCTACGTCTTGTTAGTGTACCTCCACAATAGGCACAATCAATCATACAACTAAACGCATATTTACGACTATACTTCTCTCGCTTCCCGCCGTAATTTTCTACTGTATTTCGTCCCCGATTTCTTCTCATTCTGATTTCCTGTGCTTTATCAAATATTTCAGCACTGACAATTGGTTCATGGTGATTTCGTAAATAATACTGATCTTCCTCACCCAAGTTTTCTAATCGACGTTTTGAAATGGGATCTAATGTAAAAGTTTTTCCCATTAAAATATCGCCTTTATATTTTTCATTCTTGATAATTCCGAGTACAGTTGTTTCAGCCCATGTTGGAGTACCTCTCTTTGTTTTGTAGCCTAAATTCTCTAGCTCCCTTGAGATAATACTCCCTCCGGCTCCCTCAATATATCTTTGAAAAATATAACGAACAATTTCCGCTTCTTTTTCATTAATTGAAATACTTTTATCTTCTGGATGATAGTCATAACCAAGGCATCCTTGAAAACCAACTAACTCTCCACGTTGCATTTTCATCTTTAAACCTTTTTTAACATTAGCGGATATATTCTCAACTTCCTGTTGTGCGACTGAACTTAATACGACAAGCAACAATTCTCCATCCATTGTCAATGTATTGATTTTTTCATCTTCAAAATAAACGGCTATATCTCTTTCTTTTAACATCCGAACATATTTCAGCGTATCTAATGTATTCCTTGCAAATCTAGATATTGATTTCGTAATCACCATATCAATATCTCCATTCATACAATCATTGATCATTCGTTGAAAGTCTTCACGTTTCGTTACTTGTGTGCCTGTAATGGCTTCATCTGCATAGATATCAACTAACACCCATTCAACATTTTTCTGAATTAAATCAGAATAATAAGAGACTTGTGATTTATAGCTATTTAACTGATCTTCCGAATCTGTACTTACCCTACAATAGGCTGCTACCCTAAGCTGTTTTATTTCTTTTCCACGCTTCCGGCTGGCTAAGTCACTATTGGCACGAATCACTTCTACTTTTGACATAACAGTTCCTCCTTTTGTGTTCCCTATTTACTTTCTATTGTATCGCCAATAGAAACACAATTCAGCCTGTAATATCAGAAATGATGCCATATTCTTTCATTAATTTATTTTTAACCATGTAATATTCTTTCTCAGTAATCAATTTACGGGTTAGCAGTTGTTTTAACATAGCAATTTGCATACTATAAAGAATCAAATTCTGTTTCAAAAAACACGCCCCCTTATAATTAATCAATTAAAAATCAGACGGCTGTTGGTACAGCTCCACGGGAATTTCACCCCTGCAAGTATTCCTTCCAGCCCTACTCATAGCTTGCGACGCTTTGAACGTTCGAACCATGACGGTAGAGGAGTATCATTATCCATACTGATGGGTTATCGCCAGCAATCCACCACGATTGCATTAGACTCATAGATAATCGCTCGTTTCTATCGAAAGTCATGGCGTATGAATCAAGTGGCTCATCATCAGTAGAACGTATCTGATTTTCGGTCTATACTGCACGGCGTTATCTTCCGTGCTTTCTTTGTCAAAGAACAATATATGTGAAAGGGAAAACTTAACCATGTAATTAAATCTTGAAAGCTAAAATGCCCTGCATAAGCTTCGAACGTAAACGATCATGTATGTTTACATCAATGCCCCAATACGTATTACCACGCTCATTGTTTTCCATAATAGTATTAATCATCCCATTCATCTGCATGCTTCTCAAAAAAGCGTCTTAACGGTTTAAAAGAACTCGTTCGCCTATACTGTACAGTACTACGTGAAATGTTGAACAATTGACCGATTTTTACATCAGAAAGATTAAAAAAGTAGTATAGTAGGATGATAATACGCTTCTAAACTGGCAAGCTATGCATCGCTTTTGCAAGAAGTGTAGGAGTAGTTCTCTTACCAGCTACTTGATTGTTCTTCTATTCCTTCTCCCTCGTAGTGTATGTCTAAGGTATAGAGCTGATTTTCTTCTTGCAGTGTTAAAATTGAAAATGTTATCCCCTTAGATAGCTGTTTCTGCCGTTCAGTACGAGAAGGCTCCATACACTCATCTCCCTTCGAAACTGTAAAGATGTGTGATGATTTCCCCTTTCATTATCTTCAACAATTTTTTTTGTAAAATGCCAAAAATCAGAGAAAAAGTTTTAAAAAATAACCCAACTGAATATTAACAGTTAGGTAGAATCATTTTTATTATTAAGAACCAAAACAAGAAATACTTTAAATGTCAAACTCTATTTTATTACAATTCACATAAAAACTAATCGAACATAATAATGAATAATACAAAAATAAAGTTTTTTTAAAATCATTTCTTATCTGTTAAACGTAATGAAACTTGAAAGGTCCAGCTAAATAAAATAGTAAGAACATAAAAATATAACCAAATAAAAATCTTAAATAAAGTATTTGAGCCTCAGTCGATTTTCAAAAGTCATAGCATATGCATGTTGAAACCATGGATAATATTTCCCATACTTGGAACTGGAGATAAAAAGAGGACATATAACTTTGATTTATCGTGGTATTAATAGAACCATTTTTGAAAAGTTCGATCAAAAAATAATAAAAACCTGTTATAGCTATTTTCAATTACTCATTTTTTTATCAATTAGTAATAATACTGTCAACATAACCACACTAAATACCACTATAAACAGAAATAACAAGTATAACGTCATCAATCCTTCAAATGTCTTATCAAACTCCAAAAGAGTAAAATCCGGATCATACATCGCACCCATGGAAATATATCTAGCAACTTCAAGATAAATAATATGAAAGATAATACTCATCCATAGTGTTCCTGCATACTTTCTATATAGCTGTAAAGCAATTCAAAAAGTGAAGAGCAATATAAAATAAACTATAGTAATTTCAATTAGCTCACTAAAGAATATTGGCTCCAATGCCATCACCATAATCGGCACACAGATGAAAATTAATGGTTGTAAATCAGCTAGATGATGAAACGAAATTTCTTATGTAACTCTTCAAATATTAATCCATGAATAAAGACTTCCTCTGGAAATGCCTCATAGATAAATGCTGTCACTGTATTGATTAAAACTGTAGTTAAAACACTTGCTGTTAAGTTTAACCTGACATTTTCAATGCCAATAAATAAAAAAACTGTTAAAATACCTGATACAAGTAATGTAAAAGGTAACGTAATTACCACGATCAATTTAGATCGTGAATTTACACCCTTCAATCCTATTTTTAGACATGGATGGATTTTTACTTTTAAACATATAGAGTACCTTGTAAAAGCATACCTATTTGCGAACCATACCTAGAATTTCTATCAAATATGTCAAACATTACCGAATACAAAGAGAAATAATGAAACGGGTATAAAATACAAAAGTAACCGACTAATACTGAATTTCGACGAATCCAATTGAATGCTCCTTTTTTATTAATGTAATATTGATTTAAACTACGTATAAAGTCTATAGTTTCAGTTCACTTATTGTTTTTAAATTAAGATCGACCCTACTATCGACATCTACTGTTGGAAACAATTCACTAAACCTTATTTAATTTAATAGCTCTTATAAACAAAAAATCCGCCGGTCTTCTTCCATTCTAGCTCCAGATAAATGAATATTTTTTACGTCTTTTATTACCTTATTTTTGATTGCGTTAACCTTTTGTTACCCTAATTCACTTACTATTGACTATATTATTTAATATTTATTAAGCCTTACGAAAAACATTATTCTACTTGAACACCTTTAATTTGATACTTTTTTTCCGATTAACCAATTTCTTTAACCCCACCATTATACTTATAGATGATAATAATTTCTGATTTTTGGAAAGTGGATGATGACCTTCGTATATTTCCCATCTTCTGAATGAATGGAAAGGTCATGGCCTAATTTAAGAGCCATTTCTTTTGCAAGGTAGAGACCTAAACCGGTAGATTTGGCATGACTTCTCCCAATAAATCCTGTAAATCCTTTTTCAAATACGCGGCTGATATCCTCTGGCTTAATTCCAATGCCTGTATCTTGAATCTGTAGCCGCTTTTCTTTTCGATCTTCCTCAAATTGTACGGAGATTTCACCGCCTTCACCTGTATATTTTAAAGAATTTGAAAAAACTTGATCGATAATAAAACCAAGCCATTTACTGTCGGTATGGACAACCTGTTCAATATTGTCCATATGAAAACGAATTTGCTTGTTAATAAAAGATTTAGCATATTTCTTTACACTGTTTTTAGCGACTTGATCCAACACTACCTCGGAAATAAAATAATCTTTGGAAAAAGAATCGATGCGAGAATAATAAAGAGCCTGCTCTACGTAATTTTCTATTCTATCCAACTCATCTTCAAACTTGTCCACAAGGTATTCAACAGTTCTTCCATTACTGTTTTCCATAAGCAAGCGACCTGCCGCAATCGGAACCTTGACTTCATGAATCCAAGATGTAATAAAGTCTTGATGATCCATTTTTTCGTTATACAACTTTTGTAATTGATCGCCATGCACACTATTTACTTTTTTTAATAACTCAAGATATAACAGTTGTTCATCGTTTCGCGGTTTAGGCAGAGTTGCGAGAAATTCTTCATGATTACTTTCAACCAAATCATTTAATTCCCGATAAAATTCTCTATTGTAATAGTATTCGATGATTACGTATATAGCTACAATAAAAAAGATAACCATATTGGTATATACGATATTACTTACAGCGTTTCTGGAATCTGTGCTCACAATCATCATCAAAGAAACAAAGAACATAATGATCATGTTTAATATAAAGAAATTCCGTTTATCTTTTAAGTAATGAAAGAAATTCATTGAATTATATAACCTTGTCCTTTCTTAGTTGTAATAAAGTGTTCTTTTCCAAGTTCAACAAGTTTTTTACGCAGGCGAGCAATATTAACCGTCAATGTATTTTCGTCCACGAAATTTTCATTCTTCCAAAGGCTACGCATCATTTTCGTACGACTGACGATGATTCCTTTATTTTTCATAAGAATTTTTAAAATAAGAAATTCTGTTTTCGTGAGTTCCGATTTTCGATCTCCATGTAAGACCTCTCCGTTTTCAAGATTTAATATAATTCCATCATGTTCCATTGTCTGAGACTGTGTTTCCATATAGGAATACGTTCTGCGAAGGAGTGCATTAATTTTTGCAATCAATACATCCATATGGAAAGGTTTTTGAATATAATCATCTCCTCCCATGTTCATCGACATCACTATATCCATTGGTGTATCACGGGAAGAGAGAAAGATCATAGGGACCTTTGAAATTTCTCTGATTTTATTACACCAGTAAAATCCGTCAAACGATGGCAAATTGATATCCATGATGACTAGGTGAGGATCATGATTAAGAAATACCTGCATGATTTGGTCAAAGTCTTCGATCTTAACGGTTTCAAAACCCCACTTTTCTAATGTTTCCCCTACCATATCACGAATGGTCAAATCATCTTCCACAATCATGATTTTCATTCCTTTTCCCTCCAAACAATCATCCTTCTGTAACATCATATTAATTGAATATCGACCAACATACAAAGAAAACATCGTGTTTAATATATTTTTTATCAATGTGACGAAAATGTAAGGTTACGAGATCAAGCTGTAAGTTTATATAAAGGGCAACTATTGTAAAATAAAAACATAAAACAAAACTATTCTGAATGGAGGATTTAAATATGAAAACTATTGTCGAAGCAAAACAAATAAAAAAAGTCTATGGTGCAAAGGGAAATGTATTTTCAGCTTTGGAGGATATAGACTTAACCGTCATGGAAGGTGAATTCGTCGGTATTATGGGTCCCTCGGGTTCTGGTAAATCAACTTTACTAAATATATTGGCAACAATTGACGAGCCGACTGCTGGTGACATCGTGGTTGATGGAATCAATTTGACAAAGATGAATGAAGAGCAATTATCTGCCTTTCGCCGTGACAAACTTGGTTTCCTTTTCCAAGACTATAATTTATTAGATACTCTAACTGTGAAAGAAAATATTATCTTGCCGTTAGCCTTGGCAAAATTGAACGTTGAGGAATTGGAACGAAGAGCAGATGAAGTGGCAGATAAGTTTGGCATTCGCGACATTTTAAATAAGTACCCGTACCAAATTTCTGGGGGACAAAAGCAACGTACGGCAGCATCACGCGCGATTATTTCAAAGCCAAACCTAATATTGGCAGATGAACCAACAGGTGCGTTGGATTCGAAATCAGCAACAGACTTATTAGAAAGTTTAAAGGATCTTAATGAACAAGACAAGGCAACAATTTTAATGGTTACCCATGATGCTTATGCGGCAAGTTATTGTAATCGCGTCCTATTTATTAAAGACGGTAAAATCTTCACAGAACTTGTAAAAGGGAAAAGATCCCGCAAAGAATTTTTCAACAAGGTGTTGGATGTTCTATCCGCACTGGGGGGTGGAGCAAATGACGTTATTTAGTTTAGCAAGGAAAAATATTAAAGGTAATTTCAATAATTATTTTGTCTATTTTGTTACACTCGTCTTCAGCATGGTTATTTATTATACGTTCACTTCCTTGCAATATAGCGAAAAAATTCAGGAAAGCATTGAATTGTCGGATACAATGAGTTTCATGTTTGGGGTATCATCAATTATCTTAATTTTATTCGTAGCAATCTTTATTTTGTACTCCAATTCATTCTTCACAAGAAAAAGGAAGAAAGAAGTCGGATTGTACGCCATACTTGGTTTACGCAAGAAAACCATTGCAAAAATGTTATTTTATGAAAATTTGATTATGGGAATCATTGCAATAGTTATTGGAATTATTCTTGGAACCTTACTTTCCAAATTATTTGCAATGATTTTAATAAAACTTATGGGTTCAATTGCCGAGGTGGACTTCGGTATTTCCATTCTAGCGATTACCCAAACAGTCATAGTCTTTATGGTCATTATTTTATTCACTTCCGTTCAAGGTTACCGTTTGATTTATCGTTTTACATTAATCGAATTATTCTATGATGAGAAAAAAGGTGAACAAATTCCAAAGGTTTCACTTATATCGGCTGTTATCGGAGTTATATTGCTTGTCGTTAGTTACTGGCTGATATTAAAACCATTTCCTGACGAATTTACTACGGAATATTTAATGAAAAATTATGGTATTGCTTTTGTTGCTCTCGTCATTGGCACCCATTTATTTTTTCGATCTGTAACGGTCTATTTATTAAGATTATCACAAAAAAATAAGTCGCGTTATTACAGAGGAACTAGAATAATTGAAACATCTCGCTTACTGTTTCGTATTAGAGGGAATGCACGTACCTTTACAGTCATTGCATTGTTGAGTTCTGCAACGATCTGTTTCTTAGGTGCAACTTACAGTGGGTATTACAGCAACGAAAAAAGAGCTGAGGAAGTTGTTCCGTTCAGCTATTCGCATTTGTCAAAAGGTCCAGAATTTGATTCGCAGGTGGAGAGAATAATAAAAGCAGATCATCGACATCCAATAAAAGCCCAACTAGACATACCCGTCATTCAGGTAAAAGGAATACTCTCATTTCAACTGGATTATGACATAAATCCTGTGCAATTAATCTCAGAAAGTACATTTAATAAAGCAGCGAATGCTTTAAATAAGGATGAAACAGTCTTACTATCAAGAAATCAAGCAGCAGTAATCCAGCCAAGGTTTACTGAATATACGAAGTCGGTTTTTAAAGGAGAAAATATAACGATTCAATTGCCTCAAGGAAGCAGCGAACTGCCATTTGTTCATATGGTTGAAAGTAATGTGCTACCTTTCGATTATCCCGATTTCTTTCTCGTAGTCAGTAACGAAATGTTTGCTGAGATAGCCAAAAAAGAGGCTCCATTAACTTATAAAGTATATGAAGTGGAAAATGAAGTAACGGCACAGGCCACATCAAAGAAAGTAAATAAACTGGTTGGAAACGATTTTCAAGTTTCTTCATCATTTTATACGGAGTATAAGCAAGGTAAAGAAGGAAACGCAATTACTCTTTTTATTTTTGGATTTTTGGGGCTTGTATTTTTAGCGGCAAGTGGAAGTATCATTTATTTCAAACAGTTAACAGAAGCGAATGAGGCGAAAGGACAGTATGAAATCCTTAGAAAAATCGGTGTCAATAAAAAGGATATACGTAAATCAATCAAAAGGCAGTCATTATTTGTGTTTGGATTGCCACTAACCGTAGGAATATTGCACAGTTGTGTGGCATTGTACTTTACTAGCAACTTTATTTCTAATCTCATTGGAATCAATCTTATCTTCCCTATTCTAATGGCTATAGTCTTCTTTGTTATCATCTATGCAGTCTATTACGTATTAACTGTTAATACGTACAATCGCATTGTAAACAAATAAGAGCGAAACATCTCTCGAATGTTCGGTTCGGGGGGTGTTTTGTCATGTATTCCTTTGTTAAAAAAATCCTCATTACTCTGGAATCTAGACCGATTATATTATTGAAGATCAAATTGAACATCCTTAAATCTTCTAACAACAAAAAATGATAACTCCTATACAAAATGTATCGCCAATAGAAACACAATTCAGTCTGTAATATCAGAAATGATGCCATATTCTTTCATTAATTTATTTTTAACCATGTAATATTCTTTCTTGGTAATCAATTTACGGGTTAGCAGTTGTTTTAACATAGCAATTTGCATACTATAAGGAATCAAGTTCTGTTTCAAAAAACACGCCCCCTTATAATTAATCAATTAAAATCAGACGGCTGTTGGTACAGCTCCACGGGAATTTCACCCCTGCAAGTATTCCTTCCAGCTCTACTCATAGCTTGCGACGCTTTGAACGCTCGAACCATGACGGTAGAGGAGTATCATTATCTATACTGATGGGTTATCGCCAACAATCCACCACGATTGCATTAGATTCATAGATTATCGCTCGTTTCTAATGAAAGTCATGGCGTATGAATCAAGTGGCTCGTCATCAGTAGAACGTATCTGATTTTCGGTCTATACTGCACGGCGTTATCTTCCGTGCTTTCTTTGTCAAAGAACAATATATGTGAAAGGGAAAACTTAACCATGTAATTAAATCTTGAAAGCTAAAATGCCCTGCATAAGCTTCGAACGTAAACGATCATGTGTGTCTACATCAATGCCCCAATACGTATTACCACGCTCATCATAAAGTTTACGCATAGACAAACTTGCCATATAGCTTCCATAATGTAAAATAACGTAATTCATCGCTTCTGGATCACCCTTATTTGCAGCTAAAATAATTGGATACGGTAATAAGC